>NZ_JBHSIB010000006.1:0-233871 GCF_042653325.1 Massilia sp. GCM10023247 | reverse complement strand
CCGGCACCGGCCAGCGTGGCCGAGCGCGCCAGCCGCCGCTCGGCCGCATCGAGCTCGCTGCGCCGCTGCGTCACCAGTGCGGCGCCGGCAGCCTCGTCGCTGCGCCGCACCGCCAGGCCGGCCTGGGCCGCGGCCACCGCGTCGCGCGCCTGCTGCACCCGCGCCAGCGCCTCGTCGCGCCCGGCCTGCAGCGCCGGCAGGTCCATGCGCGCGACGACCTGCCCGGCCTTGACCAGATCGCCCTCGTCGACCAGGATTTCCGCGATGCGGCCGGGCTGCTGGGTGGCGATGTCGATTTCGGTGGCCTCGATACGGCCATTGCCGCTGACGAAACCGGGGTCAGGCCCTGCGGGACGGATGCTGCGCCAGCCATACATCGCGCCGAGTCCGACCAGTACGGCGAAGCCGGCCAGATAGAGGCGTCGTGACAATCTCCAGTTCATCGGCCTTCCCCATGTGGCAGTTCGACCACGGGCGGGCGCCCGCCGTCGCGCCAGTAGACCTGACGCATATCAAACCGCGCTGTTTGGACGGTAACGCTCCGGCCCGCCACCTGTATTTGATTTGAGTCAAACGTAAGCGGGTGTCGACACGGCCCGCGCAAGCCTGCAAGAATGGCTGCGACAACCGCCACTCGCCCAGCCGGAGGGAGCATGCAGACAGTGACGCACACCGAAGGCGGCGGCCTGCCGGCGCTGCGGCGCCTGCTGGCCCCCCTGCCGGACGGACTGGAGGCCCGCTTCGACGCCCAGGTCGATGCCGGCCTGGCGCGCCTGCTGCCGGTGCTCGGGCCGCTGTTCGGGACCTTCGTGGTCCTGTTCGCCGCCTGGGATGCCTGGATCGATCCGGCGCGCGCCGCGCTGACCCTGCGGGTACGGATCGCCCTGGTGCTGTTCGGCGCGCTCGCCTACGCCCGGGGCCGGCTGCGCTGGACGCCGGCCTGGCGCTGCGCCTGGCTGTATGCGACGCATGCCGGTGCGATCGTCGTCAGCGCCAGCCTGCTCGGCGGCGGCCTGGTGCTGGCCCTGCCCGGCCTGACCGGCGCCCTGTTCCTGCTCGCGCTGGTCGAGCCGCGCCCGCGCCGCTTCCTGCTCGCCGCCATGGGGCCGGCGCTGCTGCTGGTCCTGCTCGGCGCGCCGAACCTGGCGCCGCCCCTGTTCCTGAACGCCCTGCTCCTGTATGCGCTGTCGTGGCAGCTCGCCCTGGGCGTCGCCCTCGCCGGCCTGCATTTGCGGCGGCGCGCCTTCCTGGCCGAACAGGCGATACTCGATGCGGTCCGCCATGACAGCCTCACCGGCGCGCTCTCGCGCGGCTACCTGAGCGAGCTGGCGCAGCACGACCTGCTGCTCGCCCGGCGCCACGGCCGTCCGCTGGCGGTGGCGATGCTCGACATCGACCACTTCAAGCGCGTCAACGACCGTTGGGGCCATGCGGTGGGCGACCAGGCCCTGCGCGCGATGGTGCAGGCGTGCAAGCAGAGCCTGCGGGCAAGCGACTACATCGGCCGCATCGGCGGCGAGGAATTCGTCTGCGTGATGCCGGAGACCGGCGTGTCCGACGCCCTCGCCTGTACCGAGCGCATCCGGACCGCGGTGGCCGCGCTCTGCCTTCCGGTGGCGGCCGGATCGCTGCGCTTCACCGTCAGCGCGGGCGTCGCCGTGCTCGCGCCGGGGCACGCCGGCTGGCCCGAGCTCCTGCGTGCCGCCGACGGCGCCCTGTACGCCGCCAAGGAAGGCGGCCGCAACCGTACCATGCTGGCCCCGTCGCCCTGAGCCCACGCGCCCCGCGCGTGCTCAGACGCCGAGCCGGACCTTACCGCATTCGGCGCTGCTCTCGGCCAGCACGCCGCCCCAGTCGCGGATGATGCGGGCGTATTCGACCCCGGCGCGGCGGATGCGGCGCTGCATGTCGTACAGGCCGTTCTGGTTGACGTGGCCACGGACTTCGCGCAGGTCGATGTCCCAGTCCACCTGGTCGGTCAGGCTGTACCAGGTAAAGCCGATCACCGGGTAGCCCTCCTGGCGCAGCCGCAGCACGTTGGCCCACTGGCGCTCGAGCCAGAACGCGGCGTTGAGCGGCTGCAGCTGGTTCGTTTCGGTGTGCATGACCGGCAGGCGGTAGCGGTCGTAGTACTGGCGCGTCAGGCCGTAGTAGCCGAGCACGTTCGACCCATGGGTGCTGCCGTCCGGCAGCACGACCTGCTCGCTGCCTTCATAGTAGTCGGTCCCCATCACGCAGCACGGCCGCACGGTGCGCGCCATGAAGGCCTCGAGCCGCGGGCGCGGCATGCCGTTCGCAAGCAGGTAGGCGACCATCTCCGCCGCGGGCTTGCGTCCGTAGTTGAGGTCGAGCGACAGGAAGCGGCGCTCGTTGAGGCCGGCAGACAGGGGCGCGGCCTGCGGATTGTAGGGGTGGTAGTAGCGCGTCGTTTCGCTCTGGACGAACCACGCCTCGCAGGCGCCGAGGATCGCCTCGCTCGCGCGCAGGTTGGCGTCGACCACATGCGTCAAGGCGGTGACGAAGGCACGGTCGTCGCGCAGCTGCTCGTTCCAGTAGCCGCGCAGCGCCGAATATTCGGCCGTCACGAGCATTTCGTTCACCGGCGTGTAGAGCCAGACCCAGGGATAGCGGCGCGCGAAGGCTTGCGCGTACTGCGCAAAATACATCGGGAAATCGGGATTCTGGAAGTTGCCCAGCCAGTCGGGCAGTCCGAAGTGGCAGAGGTCGGCGATCGGGACGATGCCCAGCCGCCGCAGCTCGGCGAAGGTCTCGTCGGCGAAGCTCCAGTCGTAGCGCCCCGGGCCGAGGTGGGTACGGTAATACGGCGGCCCGTAGCGCAGGCAGCGCAGTCCGAGTTCGTGGACCAGGCGGAAGTCTTCGCGCCAGCGGCGGTCGTGCCCGGACGCGGCCATCTGGTCGAAGCGGCGCCGGCGGCCGTCGGCGTCCGTGATCACCGGCGCGCTGCTCTCGATTCCCGTGCAAAAGGAAAACGAGCGCGTCAGCGTCGCAGGCGACAAGGGTGTGCAGCCGCCGCTGCGTGAACCTGCCTGCGTGGCGGACCGGGCGCCATTCTTCACTGCTGGTCTCCTTGCTGGTCGGCATAACCAGGCGCTGACCTGGACAACGTCCTCTAGCATGTCGCGAGCCGCCGCCTCGGCTTTGATGCAAATCAAAGCGACGGATCTGGCTGAAAACATTGAAGGTTTTGATATGCATCAACGACCAATAACTTGACACGCCGCTATCGTAGCACCAGCCTGCGCTGCCGCCACCGTTGCCGCGCGTGCCGCCTTATCCCACCCATACCGAGACAATGTCCTTCCTCCATCGACTTCTGCCGCTGTGCTTGTTCACCCTGCTTTCGTTCACCGCCCCGGCCGGCGCCGCCGCCATCCAGGCCGAGGCCGCCCAGGCGGGCGCGCCCTTCCTGTTCCCGCTGGCTGACGGCGGCCGGCAGGCGCGCCTGGCGCTCGAACTGCTGGGCAGTGCCGAACGGCATGGTCTCGACCCCGAGCGCTACGGCTACAGCGAACTCGTCCGCAGACTTGGCGCCGCGCGCGACGCCGGCGCGACGGCAGCCCTCGAACGCGACCTGGGACAAGCCATGCAGCGCTACCTCACCGAGCTGCACGCAGGCCGCACCGTGTCCGCCTACCGGGCGGCCGGCAACCCGGCCGGATTCGACCCGGCGGCGCGCCTGGCCCAGGCCCTGCGCGAGGGGCGCCTGGCGCAGGCGGTCGACGAGGCCGCGCCTGCCATTCCCCTGTACCGCAGGGTCATGGCCAGCCTGGCGCAATACCGGGAACTGGCGCGCCGGCAGCAGGCATGGCCGCCCCTGCCCGCGGCCGCGCGCGGCATGAAGGCGGGCGATCCCTATGCGGGCGCGGCAGCGCTGCGCGCACGCCTGCAGTTGCTGGGCGACCTCGAAGGCCCGGCAGGCGGCGATGGCGGCGACGGACGCTATACGGCCGAGCTGGCGGCGGGGGTGCGGCGCTTCCAGGCGCGGCACGGCCTGGCCGAGGATGGCGTGCTCGGCGCGCGCACCCTGGCTGCGCTGGCGATTCCGCCCGCGCACCGGGCGGCGCAGCTGGCGCTGACGCTGGAGCGCCTGCGCTGGCTGCCGCCGCTGCCGCGCGGACGCACCATCGCCGTCAATCTCCCCACCTACCGCCTGTGGGCCTTCGACAGCAGCGATACGGTGGCGCCGGCGCGCCTCGAAATGCGGATCATCGTCGGCACCGCTGCCCGCACCCCGACGCCGCTCTTCATCGGCCAGATGCGCTACCTGGAGCTGAACCCCTACTGGAACGTGCCGCGCAGCATCGCCGTGGGCGAGATCCTGCCCAAGCTGGCACGCAACGGCGCCTACCTCAGGGAACACGACATGGAGCTGGTCGCTGCGGACGGCCGGGTCCTGGCCGACGATGCGACCGGGCTGGCCGCCCTGCGCGACGGCGCGGCGCGGGTCCGGCAGCGTCCCGGCAAACAGAACGCGCTCGGCGCGCTGAAGTTCGCCATGCCGAACCCGATGAACATCTACCTGCACTCGACTTCGGCGACCGAACTGTTCGATCGCACACGCCGTGACCTGAGCCATGGCTGCATCCGGGTCGAGCAACCGGTCGCGCTCGCCGAGTTCGTGCTGGCCAATCCGCAGTCGTGGAACACGGCCGCCATCGAGGCCGCCATCGGCAGCGGCAGGACGCGCACCGTGACGCTGCCGGCCGCGGTTCCCGTGGTGCTGTTCTACGCGACCGCAGTCACCGAGCGCGACGGCAGGACACTGTTCGCCGAAGACATTTACGGCCGCGACGCGGCGCTGATCGAGGCGCTCGGGTACTGACCCAGGGGCGGCGCTTCTGCTACCATTGGCCGATCCGGATCCTCGCCGCGCATGGAGGGAGCAATGAACACCCAAGACGGTTTCATCCGCTGGTTTTCGGAACTCGGCATCGCCGATGTGCCCCTGGTCGGCGGCAAGAACGCTTCCCTGGGTGAAATGGTCAGCCAGCTGGCCGGTCGGGGCTTGCGCGTGCCGAACGGATTCGCCGTGACGGCGGCCGCGTACAAGGCCACGCTCGACCATGCCGGCGCCTGGGAAGGCCTGCACGCGGCCCTCGACGGGCTCGATCCAACCGACGTGACCGACCTGGCACGGCGCGCGGCGCGGGCGCGCGCGATCGTGCATGACGCGCCGCTGCCGCCGGCACTCGAGTCGGGCATCCTGCAGGCGTGGCGCACCCTGCGCGAGGAATACGGCGAGCACCTGAGCGTGGCCGTGCGCAGCTCGGCCACGGCCGAAGACCTGCCCACCGCCAGCTTCGCGGGACAGCACGAAACCTACCTGAACATCAGCGGCGAGGCGGCACTGCTCGACAGCATACGGCGCTGCTTCGCCAGCCTGTTCACCGACCGCGCCATCGTCTACCGCATCGAAAACGGCTTCGACCACTTCAAGGTATACCTGTCGGTGGGCGTCATGAAGATGGTACGGTCCGACCTCGACTGTTCGGGGGTCGTCTTCACGCTCGATACCGAGACCGGTTTCCGCGACGTCGTGCTCGTCACCGGCGCCTACGGGCTGGGAGAAAACGTGGTGCAGGGCACGGTCGATCCGGACGAATTCTACGTCTTCAAGCCGGCCCTGCGGGACGGCAAGCGCGCCGTGCTGCGGCGCAGCCTCGGCGCCAAGCAGGTGCGCATGGTGTACGGTGCCGAGGGCGGCGCGGGCGCCACCCGCAACGAGCCGACCGGCGGCGACGAGCGCGAGCGCTTCTGCCTGGACGACGAGGCCGTGCTCGAACTGGCCACGGCCGCCCTGCGCGTCGAGGAACATTACTCGGCGCGCGCCGGTCACCCGGTGCCGATGGACATCGAATGGGCGCGCGACGGCATCGACGGCCAGCTCTACCTGGTGCAGGCCC
Organism: Massilia sp. GCM10023247; assembly: GCF_042653325.1. Classification (NCBI taxonomy): domain Bacteria; kingdom Pseudomonadati; phylum Pseudomonadota; class Betaproteobacteria; order Burkholderiales; family Oxalobacteraceae; genus Massilia; species Massilia sp. GCM10023247. Next base: position 227,947 of record NZ_JBHSIB010000006.1, on the reverse strand, counting down.
GCCCCGAGACGGTCGCTTCGCGCCGCTCGGCAACGCAGCTGGACGAGTACCGGCTCGCCGGGCGCGGCGACATCCTGGCAGCCGGCCGCGCGGTGGGCGGCAAGGTCGCCTCGGGCAAGGCGCGCGTGATCGCCGACGCCGGCGAACTCGGCCAGTTCCAGCCGGGCGAGATCCTGGTGGCGGCAAGCACCATGCCGGATTGGGGCACCGTCATGAAGACCGCTGCCGGCGTGGTCACCGACCACGGCGGACGCACCTGCCACGCCGCCATCGTCGCGCGCGAGATCGGGGTGCCGGCGGTCGTCGGCTGCGGCGGCGCGACGGCGGCGATCCGCAGCGGCGACGAGATCACCCTGTCCTGCGCCGAGGGCGAGGTTGGCCGGGTCTACGCCGGACGGGTGCCGTTCACCAAGACCAGCACCGATCTCGCAGCACTACCCATGCCGCAGACCCGCATCATGCTCAACATCGGCAATCCGGAGGCCGCCTTTCGCACGCGCTTCCTGCCGAACGACGGCGTCGGCCTGGCGCGCATGGAATTCATCGTCGCCGAGCACATCCGCATCCACCCGATGGCGCTGGTGCATCCGGACAAGGTGGAGGATCCCGCGCAGCGTGCCGAGATCGCGCGCCGCACCCGCGGCTACGCTTCGCCCGCCGACTACTTCGTGCGCGAGCTGGCCGAGGGCGTCGGCACCATCGCCGCCGCGTTCTGGCCCAAGCCGGTCATCGTGCGCATGTCCGATTTCAAGACCAACGAGTATGCCAGCCTGCTCGGCGGCGCCGGTTTCGAACCGCGCGAGGAGAATCCGATGATCGGCTTCCGGGGCGCGTCGCGCTACGCCCATCCGGCCTATGCCGAGGGCTTCGCGCTCGAATGCCGTGCCATGCAACGGGTACGCGCCGGCATGGGCTTGCCGAACGTGCGCCTGATGATCCCGTTCTGCCGCCGTGTGGAGGAGGCGCGCGCGGTGCTCGAGACCATGGCCGGCCACGGACTCGAACGCGGCAAGGACGGCCTCGAGGTGTACGTGATGTGCGAAATCCCGAACAACGTGATCCAGATCGACGCCTTCGCCGAGCTGTTCGACGGTTTCTCGATCGGCTCGAACGACCTGACCCAGCTGGTGCTGGGCGTGGACCGCGACTCCGACCTGGTCGCCTTCGACTTCGACGAGCGCGACCCCGGCGTGCTCGAGATGCTGCGGCTGGCGATCGCGGGCGCAAAGCGCAACGGCCGCCACATCGGCATCTGCGGCCAGGCCCCGTCGGACTATCCGGAGGTGGCGCGCTACCTCGTCGAACAGGGCATCGATGCGATCAGCCTGAATCCCGATTCGATCGTCGCGACGGTGCGCAAGCTGGTCGAGGTCGAGCGCGGCCTGGGCCGCCCGCCGCGTCCGGCGCCCGGATGAGGACGGCCAGTAGTGGACGGCCAGTAGTCCAGGCTGAGCAGACATCCTTCACTTCAACAACGTCAATCAAGGAGCGCTTCCATGCAGAACTTATCGATCCCTTCGATCCGCCACCTCCTGACCGGACTGGCGGCCTTCAGCCTCGTTGCCTGTGCGGCGCCTCCTCGCGACCAGGACCACATGCGGCACCATCCGGGACGGTCCGCGAACGCGACCGCTCCTCAAGCCTCCGCCACGCAGGGAAGCGGAATGATGGGCGGCGCCATGATGGGGAGCGGCGGCAATTGCCCGATGACAGGCAGCGGCACGGCCGGCGGTGCCTGTCACATGCAGCACATGAGCAAGGAGCAGATGTGCGCAATGTATCGCAGTATGCGCGACGCTCCGGACGAGCAGGCGCGCCAGGCGATGATGGCGCGCCACATGCAAGGCGTGTCGCCCGAGATGCGCCAGCAGCATATGGAGATGATGCGGCAACACTGTCAGTGACAACCGGCAGGATGGACACATTGGCGCGGGCAGCGGGAAGTTCGAGGGCTTGACCTTCCCACGCTTGTAAGCTTTAAGCTGGGCCTCGGAACATATCAAAAGGAGGTTCCCATGCAATTCCACATCGAAAACATGACATGCGGCGGCTGCGCACGGGGCGTGACCAAAGCGATTCAATCGGTTGACGCCGGCGCGCAGGTCACTGCCGATCCGCCGAAACGCAGCGTGGAAGTCGCGTCGTCCGCATCGCGCGCGCAGATCGAGGCGGCCTTGATCGAAGCCGGCTTCCCTCCCCGCACGCAATAAGGCCCGCTTTTGTGCCTGCGCGAGAGCGCAGGCACAAGCCGGTCCAGGCAGTTTCCGGATTCGGGACGGCCTGGCCTATTCCTGAATGAAGGCCTTGCCGCGTGGCCGTTCGAGCGGCGGAATCCCACCCTGTCCAGTGCCCCTGTCCTCTTCGGCGTTTGCCAGCGTGGCGAGGATGGGGCAGTCCGGCCGTTCGTCGCCGGCGCAACACCCGATCAGTTCCTGCAAGGTGTCCGCCATCTCGCGCAGGTTCCTGATCCTCTCTTCCAGTTCCACGATATGCGCCTGCGCCAGGCGCTTGACGTCGGCGCTCTGGCGCGTGCGATCGTTCCAGAGGCCGAGCAATTCGCCGATCTCGGCCACCGAGAATCCGAGGTCCCTGGCACGCCGGATAAAACGCAGCCGGTGAACGTCGTTTCCCCCATACGCCCGGTATCCCGATTCGCTGCGCGCAGCGGCCGGAATCAGTCCGATCTCTTCATAGTAGCGAATCATCTTCGACGAGACGCCCGAGGCTTTCGCGGCTTCACCAATGTTCATGTCGATACTCCCGGTTCATACCTTAGTCAATGGCGGCACGAAGCGGCGCAGCCGCAGTGCGTTACCGAGCACGAATACGCTGGACAAGGCCATCGCGCCGGCGGCGAACACTGGCGAGAGCAGCACGCCGTAGGCCGGGTACAACGCGCCGGCCGCGACCGGAATGAGGGCCGTGTTGTAGGCAAAGGCCCAGAACAGGTTCTGGCGGATGTTCCCGATGGTGGCCTTCGACAGCGCAATCGCATTCGGGACACCCTGCAGGCTGCCCGACATCAGGACCACGTCCGCGGCTTCCATGGCGACATCGGTGCCCGTACCGATCGCCAGGCCGACCTCGGCCTCGGCCAGCGCCGGCGCGTCGTTGATGCCGTCGCCGACAAACGCGACAGCGCCATGTTCGGCCCGAAGCCGCTGGATCGCTGCCACCTTACCCGCGGGCAGCACTTCAGCGACCACCTCGTCGATCCCGAGGCGGGCAGCGATGGCCCTGGCGGTGCGCTCGTTGTCGCCCGTGATCATCGCCACCTTCAAGCCCAGCGCATGCAGCGCGGAGATGGCGGCCGGAGTGGCCTCCTTGATCGGGTCTGCCACGGCGACGATGGCGGCCAGGCGCCCGTCGATCGCGGCATACAGCGGCGACTTGCCTTCGCGGCCCAGCTTCCCGGCCGTTTGTTCAAAGCCTGCGACGTCCAGGCCCAGCGAGCGCATGTAGCGGTCGGCGCCCACTTCCACGCGCGCGCCGTCCACCATGGCGCGCACGCCCATGCCTGTCACGGAGTCGAACCCCGTTATCGGGGGAAGCTCGGCGCCCTCCTCCTTGGCGGCCTCGACGATTGCACGCGCGATCGGGTGCTCCGAACGCGCCTCTACCGCCGCGATCATCGCCAGTACCCGCTTGCGCTCGAAAGGCGCGGCCACTTCCAGGTCGGTCAGCGCCGGCCGTCCTTCGGTCAAGGTGCCGGTCTTGTCCACCGCGACCACCCTGGCGTCCTTCAGCAGTTGCAGCGCTTCGCCCTTGCGAAACAGCACGCCCAGCTCCGCCCCGCGCCCGGTACCGACCATGATCGAGGTCGGCGTCGCCAGACCCATCGCACACGGACAGGCAATGATCAGCACCGCCACCGCATTGACCAGCGCGAAGCTCAGCGCCGGCGACGGTCCGAGAACCAGCCAGACCAGGAAAGTGATGGCCGCCGCGCCCATTACCGCCGGCACGAACCACATGGTGACCTTGTCGACGACTGCCTGGATCGGCAGCTTCGAGCCTTGCGCCTGCTCGACCAGGCGGATGATCTGCGCCAGCACGGTTTGTCCACCCACGGCGACAGCCCGCAGGGTGAAAGCGCCGTTCTGGTTGACGGTTCCGCCGACGACCGGACTGCCTTGCGACTTCCTGACCGGGACCGGTTCGCCGCTGATCATCGATTCGTCGACGTAGCTGTCCCCTTCGGTCACCCGGCCGTCGACCGGCACCCGCTCGCCCGGGCGCACTTCGACGAGGTCGCCGACGGCGACGTCGCCGATCGGGATGTCGACCGTGCCGCCGTCGCGTACCACGTGGGCGACTTTCGCCTGCAGGCCGACCAGGCGCCCGATGGCCTGCGAGGTGCGGCCCTTGGCCTGGGCTTCCAGGAACCGGCCCAGCAGGATCAGCGCGACGATCACGGCCGCCGCTTCGTAGTAGACGTTGACGGTGCCGGCCGGCAGCAGGCCGGGCATGAAGGTGGCCACCACCGAGTAGGCGTAGGCGGCGAGCGTGCCGACGGCGACCAGCGAATTCATGTCCGGCGCCAGCCGCGCCAGGGCCGGGAAGCCCTTGGTATAGAAGCGCCGCCCGGGAAACAGCAGGACGAGCGTCGTCAACACGAACTGCAGGTACCAGCTCGGTCCCTTGCCGATGGTATCCATGACCCAATGGTGCATGGCCGGGATCAGGTGCGACCCCATCTCGAGGATAAACACGGGCAGCGCCAGCGCCGTTGCGATCGCCAGGTCGCGCTTGAGCGCGAGCCGCTCGGCGTCTTTCCTGGCCGTCGCATCGTCATCGGCGGCACCGGTCGGCGCAGCGAGCACGCGGCCTTCGTAGCCAGCCTTGTCGATCGCTGCCAGCAAGGCCTCGGTCGCTGCCGCGCCGCGCACGGTCGCGCGCTCGGTTGCCAGGTTGACTGTCGCCTGGGCCACACCCGGAACGGCCTGGAGTGCACGCTCGACGCGTCCGACGCAAGAGGCGCAGGTCATGCCCTCGACCGACAGCTCGACCGTTTGCGCCGGGACATCGTAACCGGCCTGCTCGATTGCCCGGACCAGCGCGGCCCGGTCGACCTTGCCATCACCACTGGGCCGGACCTCGGCCCGTTCCGTGGCCAGGTTAACGGCAACGCTCGCCACGCCGTCGACCCTGCGCAGCGCGGCTTCGACCCGCCCGACGCAGGAGGCGCAGGTCATGCCCTCGATGGGCAGGCTCAACACTGACGGTCCGCCACCTTGCAGCTGTTTGTTTGCGACGCTCATGTCTGTTAATCCCTAGATTCTGCTTAAGATACTGCCACCCTACACCTTGCCATCGTAGGAAGGTCAAGCACAGATTGTCCGGGATCTTAGGCTGTTAGCGGAACATGGGCGTCTAGAAACAAGGAAGCCCCTGAAATCAGGGGCTTCGATCACCTAAGCTTGAGCTCGTAGGTTATTGCCGAGCCGGAAGTTACTCCCACTCAATCGTCGCCGGCGGCTTCCCCGAAATATCATAGACAACGCGATTAATCCCGCGCACCTCATTGATGATCCGGTTCGACACTTTACCGAGCAGCGCGTGCGGCAGGTGCGCCCATTGTGCCGTCATGAAGTCCAGCGTCTGAACCGCGCGCAGCGCGACCACGTATTCATAGGTACGGCCGTCGCCCATCACGCCCACCGATTTCACCGGCAGGAACACGGCAAACGCCTGGCTGGTCGCTTCGTACCAGTTCACCGGGGCCTTGCCGGCGTCGATGCCGGCCACCGGTGGCAGTTCGAACGGGGTGTTACGCAGTTCTTCGATGAAGATGGCGTCGGCTTCGCGCAGCAAATCCGCGAATTCCTTTTTCACTTCGCCGAGGATGCGCACACCCAGGCCCGGGCCCGGGAACGGGTGGCGGTAGACCATGTTGTGCGGCAGGCCGAGGGCGACGCCGAGCTTGCGCACTTCGTCCTTGAACAGTTCGCGCAGCGGTTCCAGCAATTTGAGGTTCAGGGTTTCCGGCAGGCCGCCCACGTTGTGGTGGCTCTTGATGGTCTGGCCCTTCTTCCCCTTGCCGGCCGATTCAATCACGTCCGGGTAGATCGTGCCCTGCGCCAGCCATTTGGCGTTGGTCAGCTTGCCGGCTTCGACCTGGAACACTTCGACGAACTCGCGGCCGATGATCTTGCGCTTCTGCTCCGGGTCGTTGACGCCGGCCAGGTGGCCGAGGAACTGGTCTTCGGCATCGATGCGGATGACTTTCACGCCCAGGTTCTTCGAGAACATGTCCATCACCATCTTGCCCTCGTCCTTGCGCAGCAGACCGTGGTCCACAAAAACGCAGGTCAGCTGGTCGCCGATGGCGCGGTGGATCAGGGCTGCGGCCACGCTGGAGTCGACGCCGCCGGACAGGCCCAGGATGACTTCGTCGGTGCCGACTTGCGCGCGGATCTTCTCGACGGCTTCGCCGATATAGTCGGGCATATTCCAGTCGGATTTGCAGCCGCAGATCTCGTGCACGAAACGGCCGATGATGGCTTCGCCCTGGGTCGTGTGGGTGACTTCCGGGTGGAATTGCAGCGCGTAGAAGCGGCGCTCCTCGTCGGCCATGGCGGCCACCGGGCAGCTGTCGGTCGAGCCCATCAGCTTGAAGCCTTCCGGCATTTCCAGCACCTTGTCGCCGTGGCTCATCCAGACCTTCAGCATGCCGTGGCCTTCATCGGTGACGAAGTCGTTGATGCCGTTCAGCAGTTTGGTGTGGCCACGGGCGCGCACCTCGGCGTAGCCGAATTCGCGCACTTTACCGTTTTCGACCTTGCCGCCGAGCTGGGCGGCCATGGTCTGCATGCCGTAGCAGATGCCGAGCACGGGGACGCCGAGTTCGAACACGGCTTGCGGGGCGCGCGGCGAATCGCCTTCCAAGGTGGAATTATGGCTGCCCGACAGGATGACGCCGGCGGCGCCGTAGTTGCGGACGAATTCTTCGTCGACGTCGTAGGGGAAGACTTCGGAGAAGACGCCGGCGTCGCGCACGCGGCGGGCGATCAGTTGGGTAACCTGGGAGCCGAAGTCGAGGATGAGGATTTTGGAGTGCATTGAGGCAGTCAAAAAAATAGTAATCTTGTCGGGGTGCGCACCGGTCGCGTCGCGGGTATGCAGGCGTGACACGTGGGGTAGTTGAGTCCAGTGGACTCAACTACACAGCCCACCCTACGCAAAGCAAATGCAAAAAGCGGCCGTCGCCGGCCGCTTCATATGCATCATTCCGAACGGTAGTTCGGCGCTTCCTTGGTGATCGTGACGTCGTGGACATGCGACTCGCGCATGCCGGCCGACGTGATCTCGACGAATTCCGCCTTTTCGCGCAGTTCGTCGATCGTGGCGCAGCCGCAATAGCCCATCGACTGGCGCACGCCGCCGACCAGTTGGTAGATGATCGCCAGCACGCTGCCCTTGTAGGCGACGCGGCCTTCGATACCTTCCGGCACGAACTTGTCGGCCTTCGCGGTCACTTCCTGGAAGTAGCGGTCGGCCGAACCTTCGGCCATCGCGCCCAGGCTGCCCATGCCGCGGTAGGATTTATAGCTGCGGCCCTGGTACAGGATGACTTCGCCCGGCGCTTCTTCGGTGCCGGCGAACATCGAACCCATCATGACGGTCGAGGCGCCTGCCGCGAGTGCCTTCGAGATGTCGCCCGAGAAGCGGATGCCGCCATCGGCGATGCAAGGCACGCCGGTGCCGGCCAGGGCTTCGGCCACGTTCGAAATCGCGGTGATCTGCGGCACGCCGACGCCGGCGACGATGCGGGTGGTGCAGATCGAACCGGGGCCGATGCCGACCTTGACCGCATCGGCGCCATGTTCGACCAGCGCCTTGGCAGCGGCCGCGGTGGCGATGTTACCGCCGATAACGTCGACCTGCGGGTAGCGTTCCTTGATCCATTTTACGCGGTCGAGGATGCCCTGCGAATGGCCATGGGCGGTGTCGACCACCAGCACGTCGACCCCGGCCGCGACCAGCAGTTCGACGCGCTCCTTGTCCTTCTCGCCCACGCCGACCGCGGCGCCAACGATGAGCTTGCCCTGGGCGTCTTTCGATGCGAACGGGTGCTCGTGCGACTTCATGATGTCCTTGACCGTGATCAGGCCACGCAGCTCGAACGCGTCGTTGACGACCAGCACGCGCTCGAGGCGGTGCTTGTTCATCAGGCGCTTGGCTTCCTCGGTGTCGGCTTCCTCGTTGACGTACACGAGTTTCTCGCGCGGGGTCATCTTGGTGCGGGTTTCGGCGTCGAGGTCTTCCTCGAAACGCAGGTCGCGGTTGGTGATGATGCCGACCACCTGCTTGCCTTCGACGACAGGGAAGCCGGAAAAGCCATGCTGGTGCTGCAGGGCGATGACATCGCGGATCTTCATGCTCGGCGGCACGGTGATCGGATCGCGCAGGACGCCAGCCTCGAAACGCTTGACACGCGCTACTTCACGGGCCTGGTCCCTGGCGTTCAGGTTCTTGTGGATGATGCCGATGCCGCCTTCCTGTGCCATCGCAATGGCCAGGCGCGCTTCGGTCACGGTGTCCATCGCCGCCGACAGCAGCGGGATGTTGAGCGTGATGTTGCGGGTCAGCTTGGTGCGAAGGGAGGTATCGGCCGGGAGGACATTCGAGTAGGCCGGGACGAGCAGCACATCATCGAACGTGAGTGCTTTTTGAAGTAAACGCATACCATTTTCCTATAGGCGCAAAAGCGAATTATACAGAAAGCGGAAAAAAACGTCGCACGTTGGCGAAAAAAAGCCCGCCACCCCGGGCGATGGCGGGGTTCGATTGACAGCGCCGCCGAATCATGAGGAAATCGCAGATCGTACCTTAGGGAAACTTTTGATGATCCGCCCTCCGCTTCGCCCTGCGTTTCGCCGCCTCTCCGTCCGCCTGGCCGGCCTTGCCCTGCTCTGTTGCGCGGGCCTGGCCCAGGCCCAGTTCGTCTGGATCGCGCCGAACGGCACCCGCCAGTACTCGGACCAGCCGCCGCCGCCAGGCACGCCGCCGTCGAAGATCCTGAAGGCGCCCGGCCGGGCACCGATCTCGGTGGCGCTGCCGCCCGCCGCCGAACCTGCCGCCGCACCTGCCGCCGCACCTGCCGCCGAGCCGGCCGCTGCCAGGGCCAGGCCGCCCACGCTGGCCGAGCGCGAAGCCGACTACCGCAAGCGCATGGCGCAGCGCGACGAAGCCGAGCGCAAGCTGGCCGCCGAGGCGCAGAACGCCGCCGCCCAGGCCGCCTATTGCAAGGAAATGCGCAAGTCGAAACGCATGACCGAGTCCGGCGTCCGGATCTCGGAAGTCGGCGAGGATGGCCAAAAACGTTTTATCACCGACAGCGAACGCGCCCAGCGCGCGGCAAGCATCGACAAGGCGCTGGCCGGCTGCCGCTGAGTTTCATCAAGCGCGCCCCGGTTCAGGCCCGCTGCGCGATTGGCGCCGCCAGGCCCTGCGGGCGTAGCCCCACTGCGCCGGCGACGCGGTTGCGGCCGCCTGCCTTGGCCTGGTACAGCGCGGCGTCGGCACGCGCCAGCAGGCCCTCGATCGTTTCCTCCTCTTCCAGCACGGCCACGCCGATGCTGACCGTGTAATGCACGTCCGTCGCCGGCGCGGCGCGCGGCCAGGCCCGGTCCAGGGTGCTGCGCAGGCGCTCGGCCGCTGCCAGGGCGCTCTGCGCATCGGCATCCGGCAACAGGACGCCGAACTCTTCGCCGCCAAGGCGGCCGCACGCATCGATGCCGCGCATCGTCGCCTGGGTCCGTGCCACGATGTCGCGCAGCACCTGGTCGCCGACGCCGTGCCCGTGGCTATCGTTGATGCGCTTGAAATGGTCGACATCGAACAGCAGCAGCGCCAGCGGCGCGGACGCGCGTTGGGCCCGTGCATGCGCATGCCCGGCCAGCGCGAAAAACGCGCGGCGCGAGGCCGCGCCGGTCAGGTGATCGTGATCAGCGGCATGGGCGGCGGCGGCGAGGATGCGCGCATTCGACATCATGACCGCACCGAGGGTCAGCAGCGGCAAGGCAAGGGTGCCGACGGCCATGAAGACCACGTTGTAGGTCGCCAGCCCGCCGAAGGTCTGCGGCGCGTACGCCTCGATCGCATACACGGCGCCGCGGATCGCGTGTCCGCTGCCGAGCGCCAGTGCCGCGATTTTCGTGAACATGGCCGGGTAACGCAGGCGCGCGTCGGGCGCCACCGGCACGCTGGCGCCGATGGCGAAGCAGATCGCACCGTGGTAGATCGAGACGGCGACGATGCGCAGCCCGGTCGAGTCGATCGCGTAATGAAAGAAGGCGACCATGGCCAGCGTGAGCGCACTGCCCGCGACCAAGGTGTTGCAGGGTACCGCCAGCCCGAAGTGGCGCCGGAAACCGGCATACATCAGCGAGATCGTCACCAGGAACAGGCCGTTCGCCCCTTCGATCGACAGGACATCGGGCAGCACGCCGCGCGAGGCGAACAGCAGCAGGGCCAGCACCGCCAGCGCGTTGGCCTGCCCCCATTCGCGCACGCCCTCGACCTGGCTCGCCTTGAGCGACGACAATACGAACAGCATGACCACCGACATGGCGGTGGTCACCAACAGGAGGATGAGGGCAATCATCATGCAGGCAGTGGGGATAAGCCGGTAGATCGGCCGGTGGATCGGCCGGTGGATCGGAAGCGGCGCGCCGTGCGCCGGCCCCATGCGCAAGCCGGCGCAGCATGAGGCCTCACCCGCCACGTCACTGCACGGGAAAGCGGGCTATCTTATCAAAGAATCCTGTACGGAAACCGAAGCGGTTGCGCTATTGCAACCACATTTTGCAAGCACTTTTGATCGCCTGCACCTTGCGTGCAGCCGCACCGGCCCTGCCCGGCTCACGCCGCGGGACGGCTGCCGGACGCTTCTTTTTTCGCGGCGCGCTTGCGGCGCGAATCCTTGGGGTCGGCCACCAACGGCCGGTAGAGCTCGATGCGGTCGCGGTGGCGCAGGACGGTCTCGAGGGTTTTCTTCTTCGCGAAGATGCCGACCGGCTGGGTAACCAGGTTAATTTCTGGAAAGGCCAGCAAGACCCCGCTGCCCTCGATCGCCTGGCCGATGGTGGTGCCCGGCGCGACCAGCATCGTCTTGAGGAATTCCTGGCGCGCGGTGGCGTAGCACACCACGACCTCCAGCATTCCGCCCGGCTCCTCAGCCATAGACGACCTCGGCGCGCTTGCAGAACGAATCGACCATGCTGTTGGCGATCATCCCGAACACGGGACCGACCAGCTGGGCCAGCAGGACGCTGGAGAACTCGTAGTGCATGTCGAAGTCGATCTTGCAGGCGTCGGCGCGCAAGGCCTTGAAATTCCAGGTGCCCTCGAGCATCTTGAAGGGGCCGTCGACGAGGTGCATCTTCATCTGCGTCGGGCGGAGGTTGTGGTTCTGGGTGGTAAAGCTCTGCTTGACGCCGTGGAAGTTGATGCCCAGGCTGGCGACCAGCTTGTCGTCGGTGCGCTCGATCAGCTTGACGCCGCTGCACCATGGCAGGAACTTCGGATAATCTTCCACTTTCGCCACCAGATCGAACATCTGTTCGGCGCTATAGCCCAGGAAAACTGATTTGTGCACTACTGCCATTGGTCAACCGTTTGTTATGATGTTGGACAAGTTGCTTGTTACGCCAATCCGGGCGCGACAGCCGTAGTTTAACCGACCCGGGAATTTTCGCTATTTCATGAGCATCGCAGACAACAAGAAAGCATTTTTCGACTACTTCATCGAGGACCGCTACGAAGCGGGCCTGGTGCTGGAAGGTTGGGAAGTCAAAGCCATCCGCGAAGGCCGCGTGAACATCAAGGAAGCCTACGTCGTCGTACGCGGCGACGAGTTGTTCCTGTTCGGCTGCCACGTGAGCGCCCTGACCACAGCCTCCTCCTTCAGCCACCCCGAAGCCCTGCGCACCCGCAAGCTGCTGCTGCACCGTGCCGAGATCGACAAGCTGCGCGGCAAGGTCGAGCGCTCCGGCTATACCCTGGTCCCGCTCAACCTGCATTACAAGGGGGGCCGCGTCAAGTGCGAAGTCGGCCTGGCCAAGGGCAAGAAACAGCACGACAAGCGCGCCACCGAGAAAGACCGCGACGCCAAGCGCGAGGTGGCGTCGGCGATGAAGACGCATCGCCGCTGAGCTGGACGCGTGGAGTCAGGACTCCACCCTACGCGTAAAGCGTGATCATCGACAACGCATGATCACGCCAGCTTGCTCAACCTCCACGCCGCGAAACTCCCGGCCAGCCCCACGCCCACCCCGCAGGCCAGCTTGAACGCGCTGTCGAAGAGCAGCGGCGCCACCAGCCCCGACACCAGGGCAAACGACATCATCTGGATAAAGCCCAGCATCGAGGACGCCAGCCCGCGGTTGTCCGGGAACAGCCCGAGCGCATTCATCTGGATGGCCGGCATGGCCACCGCCAGGCCGAAGGTGTAGATCGCCAGCGGCAGCACGGCCCACGGCACCGCCGCCGGGAACAAGGCGTTATAGCCGATGTTGAGCAGCGCCGCGGCCAGCATGGTGGCAAAGCCGATCCACTTCATCGTCCCGGGCGCCATGCTGGCGGCGCGCTTGCCGCCCCAGCCCGAGCCCAGCACCATGCCGCCGATCAGCGGAATGAACATCCAGGCGAAGGCCGTTTCCGGCAGGCCGAGGATCACCATCACGAAGTTGGCGGCCGAGCCGATATACAGCGACAGGCCGCCGAAAGCCAGGCCGACCGACAGCGCCAGCAGCAGGAACTGCGGGTGGCGCAATACTTTCAGGTAGTTGCGGGCGATCGTGCCCGGATGAAAGACCTGGCGTTTTTCGCGCGGCAGGCTCTCGGGGAGCAGGCGCAGGGTCATGCCGATCAGCAGCACGCCAAAGCCGGCCAGGAACAGGAAGGTCGAGCGCCAGCCGAAGTGCACGTGCAGCCAGCCGCCGACGATCGGCGCGATGGCCGGCGCCAGGCCGAACACCATCATCATGTTCGACATCATCTTCTGGGCCTCGGCGCCCTTGAAGCGGTCCTGCACGATCGCCTGCCCCACCACCGAGCCGGCGCCAGCCGACAGGCCCTGCAGCGCGCGGCAGGCCAGCAGCCAGCCGAAACTCGGCGCGAACGCGGCGCCGATCGAGCCGACCGTGTACAGCGCCATGGCGGCCAGGATCACGCGCCGGCGGCCGAAGGAATCCGACAGGGTGCCGTAGAACAGCATCATGAAGGCAAAGGTAAACAGGAACACCGACAGGGTCTGCTGGACCGCCACCGGGCCGACGCCGAATTCGCGCCCGATGGCGGGCATCGAGGGCAAATAGGTGTCGATGGCGAGGGCGCCGGCCATGCCGAGACAGGCCAGGACGACGGTAAGGATTTTGTGCATCGCGCGCTTTCAAAACGACGCGCGCGCCGCAACAGGCGGCGCGCGAGGCGGCGATTGTACAGATATTTCCATCAGGCCATTGAAGGCCAGCTCGTTTTTTCTGACGGCCTGTTGCGGCGCCCGGTGCGCGCGCCAGTTCAGTCCCGCATCGACATCCCGAAGCGCTCGAAGCGCGGTGCGTAATTGCCCAGCATGTCGACCGACACCAGCAAGCGCTCGACCCGCCCGATCAGGAGTGCGCGCGGCACGAAGCCGAAATAGCGGCCGTCCGCGCTGTCGTCGCGATTATCGCCCAGCATCAGGTAGTGGCCGGCCGGCACCGTCACCGGGCCGAAGCCGCGCCCGGCCGTGGGCGCCTGCGGGATCAGCTGGATGGTGTGCGCCTGCCCGCCCAGGGTTTCGCGCACCCGCAGCGCGGCTAGCTGCCCTTTCCCGATGGGCTCCATCACCTGGCGCGGCTCCGTATAGGCGGCCTCGACACCGTTGACGACGAGGCGCTCGCCGCGCAATTCGACCACGTCGCCCGGCAGGCCGACCAGGCGCTTGACCAGGCGGGTGCCGTCCAGCGGCGAGCTGAAGGTGACGACGTCGCCGCGCGCCGGTTCGCCCGTGTGCGCGAGCACCTGGTCGGTCAGCGGCAGCTTGACGTTGAAGGCCAGCCGGTTGACGAACACGACGTCGCCTTCGAGCAGGTTGGGCCGCATCGAGGCGCTGGGCACCGGGTTCCAGTCCGCGACCGCCGTCCGGAACACGCCGAACAGCAACATGAACGCTAAAAAACCCTTGTTGGCGCGGATAAAACCCTTCATTGCCGTCTCCTGGTGTCGTGGTCGATGTCGACTTTATACCGGGAGTTTCTTCGCGGATGCTTTGGCAATCCTTAAGGCTTACCCTTCCTGGCGCGGCTTGCGGCGCAGGCCGTACCAGGCCGCGACGAGCACCGGGGCGCCGAGGGCGACGGCCGAGACCAGGTCCCAGACCCCATCGCCCAGCAAGGCGCTGACCAGGCCGATGAGGGTGAGCACGCCGAGCAGGATCGGCATGCCCCAGAGTGCCATGAAGCGCCCGTTCATCGCGCCTCTCCGCTGCGCGCGAGGGCCGGCTGCGGCGCAGGCTCAGCCTGGGCCTGGCGCGCCGCTTCCACGTGGCGCTTCTCGGCCTGGCCGCGTTTCACCCACAAGTACAGGCCGCTGCCGAGGACGATGATGGTCGCCAGGTCGAGCAGCGCCCACAGCAGCTTCATCGCGCTGCCGCCGTAGTCGCCGAAGTGCAGCGGCTGCGAGACCAGCAGCGCCGTCAGGTACCAGGGCAGCTCGCGCTGGTCGGTGATCGATCCGGTATGGGCGTCGATCAGCACCGGCTTGTACAGGCGCGAGGAAAACGCCTCGTTGCCGCGCATGTAGATGCCGTAGTGGTGGGTGCTGGCGAAAGGCGTGCCGGGGAAGGCGACGAAAGCGACCTGCATGCCCGGCGAAGCACGCTCGGCCAGTTTCACCGCCGCATCCATCGAGGCCATCCTGGTCTCGCTTGGGGGCGGCAAGCCTTGATAGGGCGCCAGCATGGCCGCCACTTCGGTCGCCTGCCAGTACTTGAGCAGCACGTCGGCCCAGGTATTGACCATGCCGGTCGCGCCGACCACGAAGGCCCACACCAGCGTGACGATGCCCAGCAGGTTGTGCAGGTCCAGCCATTTCAGGCGCTGGGTCCGGCCCTCGCGCACGGTGCCGAATTCGAGCTTGCGCATGAAGGGCGCGTACAGCACCACCCCGCTGACGATGGCCACCAGCAGCAGCAGGCCCATCAGGCCGAGGAAGAGCTTCCCGTACAGGCCGGCGAACAGGTCGACGTGCAGGCGGAACATGGTCGACATGAAGGCCCCGCCCTCGAAGGCCGGTTCCGTAATCACCTTCGCCGTGCGCGCATCGACGGCGATCGGCTTGTAGTGCTCGTCCTCGGGATGGTCGCCCAGCGTCACGTTCCAGATCGCCGGCTCGTCGATCTCCTGCGACATGTACATCATGATCTTGTTCGGATACAGGGCGCGGCCGGCGGCGATCACCTCGTCGAGGTTGGCGCGCGGCGGATTGTCGGCCAGCGCCGCCGGCAGGCTTGGGGCCTCGACATCGTTGCCGAGCAGGTGGCCGATCTCGTGGTGATAGATCAGCGGCAGGCCGGTCAGGCACAGCAGGAGCATGAAGACGGTGCAGACCAGGCTGCTCCACTTGTGGGTCCAGCGCCACAGGCGTAGGGAATTCGAGGACATGGGGGGCGGTGTCGATGTTGAGCGGCAAATGATAGTAGTTCTCATTTACATTCGCAAGCTTTGCACGCATAATAATGAGAACCATTCTCATTGACAACAAGACAAAACACATGAACCGATCACGCTTTCCCCTCACTCCGCTCGCGCTCGGCGCCCTGCTCTTCGCCGGCCAGGCGAGCGCCCAGACCGCCGAGCCGGCGCCTTCCACCGACGCCGCGCAGCCGATCCAGCAGGTGTTCGTCACCGCTTCCGCCGACGCGTCGGCCCAGGGCCTGCCGCGCGCCTACGCCGGCGGCCAGGTCGCGCGCGGCGGGCGCCTCGGCCTGCTCGGCAACGTCGACATCATGGATTCGCCCTTCAACGCCACCAGCTACACCCAGTCGCTGATCCGGGACCAGCAGGCGCGCAGCGTGGCCGACGTGGTCCAGAACGACCCCTCGGTGCGCGTCGCGCGCGGCTTCGGCAACTACCAGGAGCTGTACGTGATCCGCGGCTTCCCCGTCAACTCGGACGACCTGGCCTATAACGGCCTGTACGGCCTGCTGCCGCGCCAGTTCGTCGCCTCCGAACTGATCGAGCGGGTCGAAGTGTTCCGCGGCGCGAACAGCTTCATCAACGGCGCGGCGCCGGGCGGCGGCGGCATCGGCGGCATGATCAACCTGGTGCCCAAGCGCGCCCCGAACGCGCCGCTGACCCGCGCCACGGTCGGCGTCGAGGGCGGCGGCCAGGCCTATGGCGCGCTCGACGTGGCGCGCCACTTCGGCCCCGAGGAGCGTGCCGGCCTGCGCGTGAATGCCGTGCGGCGCGACGGCGAAACCGCGGTCGACGGCGAAGAGCGCGAGCTGAGCGTGTTCTCGCTCGGCGCCGACTACCGCGGCCGCGGCTACCGCGTGTCGGCCGACATCGGCTACCAGAACCACCAGCTGCACGATGCGCGTCCGAGCGTGACCATGGCCGCCGGCCTGCCCGTCATCGAGGCTCCCGACGCCGACCGCAACTGGGCCCAGCCCTGGACGGTATCGAAGGAGCGCGACGTGTTCGGCACCCTGCGCGGCGAGCTCGACCTCGGCCCGGACGCGGTGGCCTGGGCCGCCTTCGGCGCGCGCAAGGGAGAAGAATCGAACGTGCTGACGACGACCACGGTCACAGGTGCCAACGGCGACGCCAACATGAGCCGCTTCGACAACGTGCGCGAGGACGAAGTGCGCACCGGAGAAATCGGCGCGCGCGCCAAGCTGCGCACCGGCGCGCTCAAGCACGCGCTGTCGGCCACGGCGTCGGGCTACCATTCGGAGTCGCGCAACGCCTTTGCGCTGGGCGATTTCGCCGGCTTTGCGACGAATATCTACCGGCCGCGCGAGGTCGCCGCCCCGCCCACCGGCTTCTTCCCGGGCGGGAACATGAGCGACCCTGGCCTCACCCGCAAGACCATCCTGTCGAGCGCCGCGGTGGCCGACACCCTCTCGTTCGCCGACGACAAGCTGCTGCTGACGGTCGGCCTGCGCCACCAGCGCATCAAGGATGCCGGCTTCGACTATGTCAGCGGCGTCGAGAATTCACGCTACGAGTCCAGTGCCAACACGCCGGTCGCGGGCCTGGTCTACAAGCCGGCGCCGGGCGTGTCCCTGTATGCGAACTATATCGAGGCGCTGCAGCCGGGCACGGTCGCCAGCGGCGCCGGCCTCGGACTACGCCTGACGAACGAAGGCCAGGTATTCGCGCCCTACCGCTCGCGCCAGAAGGAAGTCGGCATGAAGCTCGACGGCGGCAAGCTGGGCGGCAGCGTGGCGCTGTTCACCATGTCCCAGCCCCAGGCCTACATCCAGGACAACACCTTCGGCCTGTTCGGCGAGCAGCGCAACCGCGGCGTCGAGCTGTCGGTGTTCGGCATGCCGGCCAGCGGGCTGCGCCTGCTCGGCGGCCTGACCCTGCTCGACACCCAGCAGCGCCGCACCGCAAACGGCGCCACCAACGGCCGGGAAGCGATCGGCGTGCCCGAGATCCAGTTCAACCTCGGCGCCGACTGGGACGTGCCGGGCGTGCCGGGCCTGGCCCTGAACACGCGCCTGGTCTCGACCTCGACCCAGTTCGCCGACGCCGCCAACGTGCAGAAGCTGCCGTCCTGGACCCGGTTTGATGTCGGCGCCAGCTGGAGCACCCGCTTCATGAGCCGCGACGTGACGCTGCGCGCGCGCATCGACAACGTCCTCGATAAAAACTACTGGGCCTCGGCCGGCGGCTATCCCGGCTTCGGCTACCTGGTCGCAGCGGCGCCGCGCACGCTGGGGGTGTCGGCGACGGTGGACTTCTAAACTAGGCCACGCCCAGGGCGGCGATCATCCCCAGGATGGTCGCCGCCATCATCAAGAGGAAGAAGCCGAGCAGCCGCAGGAACCCGCGCAGCTTTTCCCCGCGCGGACGGCTGACCAGCACATACACCAGAATCGCCAGCGGCTCGAGCAGCAGGATGGCGAGGTTGGCCCAGACCGAGCGCCGGATGCCGCGCGCGTCGCGGTCGAGGCGGAACCAGCAGAAGGTGAGGAAGTTGGCCAGCAAGGCCGACACCAGCGACCACCAATCCGGCTCCTCCACCTGCCGCGCTTCGGCGACGGCGCTGACGAAGCCCGAGACCAGCATCGTTACCAGGATGCCGGCCAGGATGCGCCGCGAGGCCCTGGCGTGGGCGCGCGAGTCCAGGCCCTCGGGCAGGCCGATCATGTTCCCGCTCATGCCAGGCTCACTTCTGGGTTTTCACGATCTGCATCGCGCTGGCGATCAGCCCGCTCATCTCGCCCAGGTTGGCCGGCACGATGATCGAGTTGTTCGTCTTGGCCAGCTTGCCGAAGGCGTCGACGTAATGCTCGGCCACGCGCAGGTTCATCGCGTCCTCGCCGCCCGGTTCGCGGATCGCGGCGCCGACCTGGCGCAGCGCCGCGGCGGAGGCTTCGGCCAGGGCGACGATGGCGCTGGCCTCGCCCTGGGCGCGGTTGATCGCGGCCTGGCGTTCGCCTTCGGAGCGGGCAATCGACGCTTCCCGCTCGCCTGAGGCGATGTTGATCTGTTCCTGGCGGCGGCCTTCGGAAGCGGCGATCAGGGCGCGCTTTTCGCGCTCGGCGGTGATCTGGCGCTGCATCGCATGCAGGATCTCGGCCGGCGGCGTCAGGTCCTTGATCTCGTAGCGCAGGACTTTGACGCCCCAGTTCGCGGCCGACTCGTCGATCGCGTTGACGATGGTGGTGTTGATGTGGTCGCGCTCCTCGAAGGTCTTGTCGAGCTCCATCTTGCCGATCACCGAACGCAGCGTGGTCTGCGCCAGCTGGGTGATCGCCTGGATGTAGTTCGAGGCGCCGTAGGAGGCGCGCATGGCGTCGGTCACCTGGAAGTAGAGGATGCCGTCCACCTGGAGCTGGGTGTTGTCCCTGGTAATGCAGACCTGCGGCGGCACGTCGAGCGGTATCTCCTTGAGCACATGCTTGTAGGCGATGCGGTCGACAAAGGGAATCACGATGTTCAGGCCCGGCGCCAGCGTCGCGTGGTATTTGCCGAGGCGCTCGACCACCCAGGCGTGCTGCTGGGGCACGACGTTGATCGTCTTGATGACGAACACGACGGCGATGACGAGAATGACCAGCGCTACGATTTCGAACGAGAATTCCATGAGCATCCCTTATAGATGAGTTACCAGTATTTGCTTATCTTATAGTTCTAACAAGAGCCGCCGGGCAAGGCGCAGCGCCGAAGACAGTAGGCCTGTACGGCGAGACGCTGCAACGCCGCCATGCGGCTTTTGTTTATGAATTGGCGACGATCAGGCGGTTGCCTTGTACTTCCACGATGCGGAAGTCGCCCGCCTCGGGAACCGCGCCGCCGCCCAGTTCCACGTCCCACAGGGCGCCGCGGTACATCACGCGCGCGCGGCCCTCGTTCCAGGCGTGGACGGTGACGCGCCCGCCGATGTCGAGGTTGACATTCCGGTCGCGCCTGGCATCGTGCTTGGCCGGACGGCCGAAGCGGCTGCGGTGCAGCACGCCGGTGGCCACCAGGCCGACCGCCGCCGCGACCAGGGTCTGGACCGGCCCGCTCAGGCCCAACATCGCCGCAATGCCGCCGAAGGCCAGGCCGATCGCGATCATCAACAGGTAAAAGGTTCCCGTGAACAACTCGGCAATCACCAAAATGCCGGCGCCGATCATCCAGTTCATCCAATCCGTCATGTCCTGCCTCCCTTCTCTACCCAAAAAAGATAAAAACCCTCGCTACCGTGTCCAGGCGACGAGGGTTTTATGCGAACAAGGTCCGTCTTCGAAGATGTTTGTCATTCGATCAGTGATGCTTCGAGTCTAACCTTTCAGGGCGCATAGTCAAGTTCTTTGTTGCTCATATGCCATTTTCACCTGTGCAACAGTATGAATGGGCCCGCGAACGGCGTCCGACCGGTTTGCACGCGGCTTTCGAGCGCATGAACTGGACACCGCCCCCCCCTTAGGCGATGCTTAAAACGGCGCCGGCTGCGGCGCCAGGCGTCAACGGCGCCATCCGCGTGGCGTTAAGAGGGAGAGCGACTTGCTCGAACCGGTAACGCAACAGGAGATCATCATGAAATCGTCATTCAAGTTGGCAGGCGCCTTGCTGCTGATGGCTTCCAGCGCCGCATTCGCGGCCACCCAGACCACCGCGCACCCAGCCACCCAGGCCCCGGCCGCCTCCCATCCGGCGGCAATGACCAAGGCCGACGTCAAGGCCGAGAAGAAGCAGATCCGGGCCGACGAGAACACCGCGCTGGCGGCATGCAAGAACATGAAGAGCGCGGAAAAATCGGCCTGCCGGAAGGAGGCGATGGCAAAGGCAGCCAATGCCCGGGCCCACCTGAAGGCCGCGAAGCATACCTGAGCCCTTTGGCCGCCCCGCATCCGGGCATGCGGGGCATTTCCCGAACGCGCGTTGAGGCGCCGGGTCCTCGCCGTTTTCGCATCCGGCCTGTCTCGAGCGGATCCTTCTTGCGCTCGATATCATGCCGCTTACTCCGCTCCACCGCCTGGTCGACAACGCCACCCTGAAATCGCTGGGGCCCGGCCTGATTACCGGCGCCGCCGACGACGACCCCTCCGGCATCGCCACCTACTCGCAGGCCGGGGCGCAATACGGCTTCAACGCCTTGTGGACGCTGGTGCTGACCTATCCCTTCATGGTCGGCATCCAGCTGGTCTCGGCACGGATCGGCCGCGTCACCGGGCGCGGGCTGGCCGCCAACATGCGGCGCGCCTATCCGCCCTGGGTCGTGTACCTCATCGTCGTGCTGCTGCTGGCTGCGAACATCATCAACATCGCCGCCGACATCGGCGCCATGGGCGACGTGCTGCGCCTGGTGGCCGGACGCGGTTCGGCTCACGTCTACGCGCTCGGCTTCGGGGCCTTGTGCCTGCTGCTGCAGGTGCTGCTTCCCTACGCGGCTTACGTGCGCTACCTGAAATGGCTGACCCTGGTGCTGTTGTCGTATGTGGCCACCGCGTTCGCGGTGCACGTGGACTGGCACGAGGCGCTGGCGCGCACCGTGTGGCCGCATTTCGCGTTTACCAGGGATTCGATCGCGCTGGTGGTGGCCGTGTTCGGCACGACCATCAGCCCCTACCTGTTCTTCTGGCAGGCGTCCCAGGAAGTCGAGGAGATCCGCAGCGCGCCGCAGGCGCATGCGCTGCGCATGCGCCCGCCCGACGCCGCCGCCCAGCTCGCGCGGATCAAGTCGGACACGCTGGTCGGCATGGGGTTTTCCAACCTGGTCGCCTACTTCATCATGCTCACGACCGCGGTGACCTTGGGGGCGCACGGCGTCACCCAGATCGTGTCGTCGAGCCAGGCCGCCGAGGCATTGCGGCCGCTGGCGGGTGAATTCGCCTTCCTCGCGTTCGCGCTGGGCATCATCGGCACCGGCATGCTGGCCGTGCCGGTCCTGGCCGGCTCGGCCGCCTACGCCATCACCGAGAGCCTGCACTGGCGCAACGGCATGGACCTCAAGCTGATGGAGGCACGCGGGTTCTATGCGATCGTCGCACTGGCCACGATTGGCGGCGCGCTGCTCGACTTCGCTCCCGTCGACCCGATCGCCGCCCTGGTGCTGTCCGCCCAGATCAATGGCGTGATCGCCGTGCCGGTGATGATCGTCATGATGCTGCTGGCCCGCAACCGCAAGCTCATGGGGACGTACACCCTGAGCGTGCGCCACACCGTGACCGGGTGGTGCGGCATCGCCCTCATGCTCGCTGCCGTCGCGGCCATGTTCCTGCCGGCGTGAAACCGGCATCGCGGCCGGCATGAAAAAGCCCCGCTGCCGGCGAGGCGAGCGGGGCTTCGGGAAGCAGTGCCTGGGCGATTACATCGACGCCAGCTTCTGCCAGGTCTCGACCACCGAGTCAGGGTTGAGCGACATCGACTCGATGCCCTCTTCCACCAGCCACTGGGCGAAATCCGGGTTGTCCGACGGCCCCTGGCCGCAGATGCCGACGTACTTGCCCTGGGCGCGGCAGGCCTTGATGGCGAGGCTGAGCATGGCTTTCACGGCCGGATCGCGCTCGTCGAAGTCGGCGGCCAGGAGCGGCATGCCGGAGTCGCGGTCCAGGCCCAGGGTCAGCTGGGTCAGGTCGTTCGAGCCGATCGAGAAGCCGTCGAAGTAATCGAGGAAGCGCTCGGCCAGGATCGCATTCGACGGCACTTCGCACATCATGATCACGCGCAGGCCGTTCTCGCCGCGCTTGAGGCCATACTTGGCCAGCAGGGCGATGACCTTCTCGGCCTGGCCCAGGGTGCGCACGAACGGGATCATGATCTCGACGTTGGTCAGGCCCATCTCTTCGCGCACGCGCTTCATGGCGAGACACTCCATCTCGAAGGCTTCGGCGAAGTCTTCGGCCAGGTAGCGCGCAGCGCCGCGGAAGCCCAGCATCGGGTTTTCCTCGTCCGGCTCGTAGCGCGAGCCGCCGATCAGCTTCTTGTACTCGTTCGACTTGAAATCGGACAGGCGCACGATGACGGGCTTGGGCCAGAACGCGGCGGCAATCGTCGCCACGCCTTCGGCCAGCTTGTCGACGTAGAAGGCGCGCGGCGAGGCATGCCCGCGTGCCACCGATTCCACCGCCTTCTTCAGGTCGGCGTCGATGTTCGGGTACTCGAGGATGGCCTTCGGGTGCACGCCGATGTTGTTGTTGATGATGAACTCGAGGCGGGCCAGGCCGACGCCGTGGTTCGGCACCGACTGGAAATCGAAAGCCAGCTGCGGATTGCCGACGTTGAGCGTGATCTTGGTCTTGATCGGCGGCAGTTCGCCGCGCGAGACTTCGGTGACCTCGGTTTCCAGCAGGCCGTCGTAGATCTTGCCTTCGTCGCCTTCGGCGCAGGAGACCGTGACGAAGGTGCCGTCCTTGAGGATTTCGGTGGCGTCGCCGCAGCCGACGACGGCCGGCACGCCCAGTTCACGGGCGATGATCGCCGCGTGGCAGGTGCGCCCGCCGCGGTTGGTGACGATGGCCGAGGCGCGCTTCATGACCGGTTCCCAGTTCGGGTCGGTCATGTCGGCGACCAGCACGTCGCCCGGCTGCACGCGTTCCATCTCCGACGGGTCCTTGATGACGCGCACCGGGCCGGCGCCGATCTTCTGGCCGATCGCGCGGCCGGAGGTCAGCACGGTGCCGGTGCCCTTGAGCGAAAAGCGCTGCTGGGCGTCGGTCGATTTCTGCTGCGATTTCACGGTTTCCGGACGCGCCTGCAGGATGAACAGCTTGCCGTCGCGGCCGTCCTTGCCCCACTCGATGTCCATCGGACGGCCGTAGTGCTTCTCGATGATGACGGCATACTTGGCCAGCTCGACGACTTCCTCGTCGGTCAGCGAATAGCGGTTGCGCATCTCGATCGGCACGTCGACGGTCTTCACCGAGCGGCCGGCTTTCGCCTCGTTCGTGAATTCCATCTTGATCAGTTTCGAGCCGATGTTGCGGCGGATGACCGGCTTCTTGCCCTGTTCGAGCATCGGCTTGTGGACGTAGAACTCGTCCGGGTTGACCGCGCCCTGCACCACGGTTTCGCCCAGGCCGTAGCTGGAGGTGATGAAGACCACATCCTCGAAGCCCGATTCGGTGTCGATCGTGAACATGACGCCGGCCGCGCCCACGTCGGAGCGCACCATGCGCTGCACGCCGGCCGACAGGGCGACCTCGGCGTGGGTGAAGCCCTTGTGCACGCGGTACGAGATCGCGCGGTCGTTGTACAGCGAGGCGAAGACGTGCTTCATGGCCTCGAGGATGTTGTCGATGCCGACCACGTTCAGGAAGGTCTCCTGCTGGCCCGCGAACGAGGCGTCCGGCAAGTCTTCGGCGGTGGCCGAGGAACGCACGGCGAACGACATTTCGGCGCTCGAGTCGGCGACGAGGCGCTCGTAGTAGCTGCGGATTTCTTCTTCCAGGCGTGGCTGGAACGGGGTGTCGATGATCCACTGGCGGATGTCGGCGCCGGCGGCGGCCAGCGAGCGGACGTCGTCGATGTCGAGGCCTTCCAGGCGGGTGGCGATACGGTCGGCCAGCGAAGCGCCGCCATCGATCGAATGCTCGAGGAAGTCGCGGAAGGCCTGGGCCGTGGTGGCGAAGCCGGTCGGCACGCGCACGCCGGCTTCGGCCAGCTGGCTGATCATCTCGCCGAGCGAGGCGTTCTTGCCGCCGACCGATTCGACATCGGTCATGCGCAAGTTTTCGAACGGGGCAACGTAAACACTGGCGCCCTGTTCGGGATCCTTCAGTACTGCATGAGACAGGTTAGTCATGGTAGTGCACCTTACTTGAGATAGAAATCTGTCGGGCTTTGAAAACCTGCTGCGCGTTGTCCTGGCGGTCTGCGGTACTCGCCGTACATCCGTACGGCTGCGCTTCTCGACCACCATGCCTGCCGCTCGCTACGGTTTTTAAAGCCCTTGTGCAGTGGTCCGCCTGACGGTTTGTATTCTTGTTATTCTCTTCGTCGTGCAGCACAATGCAAAATCCGTTGCAGAGCATTTTACCGCGTGAATCCCCGTTTGACACCGCACTACACTGCAAACTTGACAGCAATAGTTAAAAAAATATCATGACGCCCGACGCCCGCCCCCCGCTTCCCCCGCCGACACGCACCGTATTTTTCGTGTCGGACGGCACCGGCATCACCGCCGAAACCTTCGGCCACGCGGTGCTCTCGCAGTTCGAAATGCGCTTCCGCCAGATCCGCATCCCCTTCATCGACACGCTCGACAAGGCGCGCGACGCGGCGCGGCGCATCAACGAAGTGTACAACGCGGACAACAAGCAGCGCCCGATCGTGTTCTCGACCCTGGTCAAGCACGACCTGTCGGGCGTGATCCGCGCGGCCAACGGCATGCACATGGATTTGTTCCAGACCTTCGTGGCGCCGCTGGAGATGGAACTGGGCGTGAAATCGACCCACACGATCGGGCGCATCCACAACGTGGTCGACTCCGAGGAATACAAGAACCGCATCGAGGCGATCAATTTCTCGCTCGCCCACGACGACGGTCAGTCGCACAAGAACCTGGCCGAGGCCGACGTGATCCTGGTCGGGGTCTCGCGCTCCGGCAAGACCCCGACCAGCCTCTACCTCGCCATGCAGTACGGGATCAAGGCCGCCAATTACCCGCTCATCCCCGACGACTTCGAGCGCGGCAAGCTGCCGTCCTCGCTGCCGCCCTTCAAGCACAAGCTGTTCGGGCTGACGATCACGCCGGAACGCCTGGCCGAGATCCGCAACGAGCGCCGCGCCGGCAGCAAGTACGCCTCGATCGAGAACTGCCGCTACGAAGTCAACGAGGCCGAACTGATGATGAAGCGCGAAGGCATCCGCTGGCTGTCCTCGACCACGAAGTCGATCGAGGAGATCGCGACCACGATCCTGCAGGAGATCAAGCCGGACCGGCGCGAGTATTAAAAGATCGGCGAAAAGACCGGCGAAAAGACCGGCGCAGGCCGGCGCCGCTTATTGTTCCATCCCCTTCTTGAGCAGCTCGGCCACCAGCTCGTTCAGGTCGCGCCCCTCGCCGGCGGCGCGCCCTTGCAGTTCCTTCACCAGCTCTCCATTGAGCTTGACCGCGAACGGCACCAGCCCCGCCGCGCGGTCGCGTTCACGCTGCTCGCGGCGGTCGGGTGCCGGTGCCCCGGCGGCGCCGAAGGCGGCGCCCTTTGCGCCCATCGCGTTCATCAGCTTCTTGGCGTCGCTCTTTGCCAGGTCGGTCTTTTTCATCGTGCGCTTTCGTTTGTATCCAAAAGCCCATTCTATCCGCGACGCATGCCGGGCGGTGCCGGCCCGGCGCGTGCGCGCCGCGGCGCCCCGTTTTTGCGCGTCGGGTTACCATCCCCACTCCACTACTCCACTCGACCGCCATGCCCGCCACCGCCGCCTCCGTCCTGCGCCACGTCGTCCTTTTTTCCTTCAAGCCCGGCGCCAGCGCCGACCAGGTCGATGCTGTCGTCGCCGGCTTCGCCACCTTGAGCGACGCCATCCCCGGCATCGACGCCTACGAATGGGGCACCAACGTCAGCCCGGAAGGCCTGAACGACGGCTTCACCCACTGCTTCACGCTGACTTTCGGCAGCGCCCAGGCGCGCGACGCCTACCTGGTGCACCAGGCGCACCAGGACTTCGTCGCGACCCTCGGCGCCTGCCTCGAGCGCTCGCTGGTGGTCGATTACTGGACCCAGTGAGCCGGCCCGGCATCGGGCGGCTCAGGGCCGCGCCAGGTCGCGCTCGACCGTGTCCAGCAGATTCCGGGTAGACCACACCAGGTCGCGCAGCTCCAGCCTGGGCACGTAGACCTGCCCGTTTGCCCGTGGGCGGCGCACGTACACCTTGTTCGGCACGATCACCGCGGCCAGGCCCGAGGCCAGGTTCTCGCGGCGCACTTCCATGTACGTGGAATCGGCCGAGCTCGGCGCACCGACCAGGGTCGTGTTCGGGAAACGGGTGAAGACATCGATTGCGTCCAGGCAGGCACTCGCACAGTTGCCTGGCACGACCACGTAGAACGGACGGGTGAACGGCGCGTCTGCGGCAGCTTCAGCGGAGGACGTCGTCATGGCCGGTTTCCTTTCTATATGGAAGGGCGCACCCTGCGCCAGCGCATTGCGCATGTCCTCGGCCTGGGCCCGCGCCCAGGCGGCGCCGGCCGTGTCGCCCTGCTTGTCCAGCAGTTGCACCAGAGAGGAAACATACTCGGTATTGCCCTTCGACGCCCGCCACCAGACCTCGGTCTTCGAGGAGTATGCCGAGCGTGCCTGGGCGACGCGCTCCTTGCCCCACAATGCCCTGGCGAATTCCACGCTCCAGCTGACGAACCACCGCTGTTCCTGCGCAGGTCGACCACGACCGCATCCGCGGCCAGGTAGTGCGCGCGCCGTGCTTCGATCTCGCGGTTGATTGCCCTGTAGGCGGCGCGTTCTTCCTCGTTCGGGTGGAAGGTCGGCATCGACACCCAGTACAGGTTCTTGCGCGGCTCGCTCATGCCGACCGGGCCGGCATCGCCGTCGCCGTCGCGGCTTTCCTTCAGCCAGGCCAGCCCTGCGTCGTCGAGCTCGCGCCATGCCAGCGTGCGCTCCATGACCTGGCCGTTCGACTCGAAGCGGCAACGCTGCGGCAGATCGACGAACGGATTGCCGGCGTCGACGAACAACAGGCGCGCGACCGACCACCATTGCCCAGCCTCCGCCACCCTGCCCTTGAAGCTGAACACGTTGTCGAGAATGAGCCGGTGTGCATCCTTGCCGTCGCAACCGAGCAGCTTGCTGCCCACCGGTGGCTGCCCGGGCTGTGACGCGTAGACATACAGCGCATCGCCACGCCAGACGGTGACGAAGCCGGGCCAGCGCCCGGCCGGCAGCACGGACTCCTCGATCAGGACCCGCATCCCGGCGTGGCCATCGCCGATGCGGACATTGAAGCCCTCGACGGCGGCCACATAGCCGGCCGCGTCGCGCACCCGGCTCGCCAGCGCCAGACCGTGGCGGCGTGCCGCCTCCAGGTTCGGCAAGAAGTCGGGGTGATGCGGATCGTGGGCGCCCGGGTGATTTTCGCGCGTCAGCTGCACCGCGGCGTCGATGTCGGTCTGGGCCGCCAGGCGCCAGGCCTCGGGCGTGGCGGGCAGCGCCACCGGCGCAGCGCCGGCGGGCAGCCCGATGAGGGTGGCGAGCGCGGCAGCGGCAAACTGGCGCAAGACTGGCGGGAGGGAGCGGATCGGCGGCACGGGGTCCTCGTCATCGATAGGCGTTGGCAGGCTTGGCAGAATACCATCGGAAATAGCCCCCGATTCTCAACAATATCCACGCCGCCGCCGGAAGTCCGCCATCATGTAGAATCCCTGCCACGACTTTGAGGGGCAGTGGCAAGATGGGGTGGCTGGACAAACTGTTGGGCGGCGAGAATGCCGGCAAGGCGACGGCGCCCGCCGCGGCTGCCGATGCGCGCGTACAAGCCGGCGCTGCCGCCCAGGCGGCGCACGCCGCCGAGATCGACGCCATCTATTACCGCTGGCTCAGCGCGGCCCTGCCGCCACACGCGCCGCCGGAACGCGAGCGCCGCGTGCTCGACGAACTCGATCGCCTGGCGAACGCGCCGCTGGCCGGCGCCGCCCTGGTGCCGCGCATTCCCGAGATCATCCCGCAACTCATGCGCAGCCTGCGCGACGAGGACATGCATGCGGCCGACCTGGCGCGCCAGCTGTCGCGCGACGTGGTGCTGGTCGCCGAGGTGTTCCGCGAGGCGAACCGGCCTGCCTACCTGCCGCGCTACCATGCCGGGCCGCCGGTCAGCAGCATCGAAGCGGCCGTCATGCTGCTCGGCCAGAACGGCATGCGCATGCTGCTGGCGCGGGTCGCCTTGCGGCCCGTCATCAGCATGGGCAGCGGACGCCACACGAAGCGGATCGCACCGGCGATCTGGCGCCAGTCCGAGCAATGCGCCCGCGCCGCCAGCCTGCTGGCCCCGGCCCTGCGCGCCAACCCGTTCGAGGCCTACCTGGCCGGCCTGATGGAAAACGTGGGGCTGGTGGTCGCGTTCCGGATTGTCGACCAGGTCTGTCCCGGCGACACGCTGCCGCATTCGGACGCCTTCGTGGCGGAGCTGTTCGCGCAGGCGCGCATCCTGTCGGCGCGCATTGCCGCGCTGTGGGAGTTCCCCGATGCGGTCACGGCGGCCATCGGCGCGGCCGGCAACAGCGGCGCCGCGCCGCTGGCCCAGGCGCTTGCGCTGGGCGACCGCCTGGCAAAGCTGCGCCTGCTGGTCGACGGCGCCCTGTTCGAGGCCGACGACCCGTTCGTCACCGAAGGCTTGAGCCAGGCCGCGCTGGACTGCTTCGACAAGCTTCAGGAAGACGACTAAGCGACGAGCAAGCGCTGCGGGTGACTATAGACCACATGCCTGCCGCCGCGCACGAAGCCGGCCAGGGTCAGCCCCGCCTCCTCGGCCATGCGCACCGCCAGCGCGGTCGGCGCCGAGATCGCCGCCAGCATCCCGAAGCCGGCGCGCGCCGCCTTCTGCACCATCTCGAAGCTGGCCCGGCTGGTGACCACCGCAAAGCCGGGCGGCGCCGCGCCGCCGGCCAGCGCCAGCGCCCCGACCAGCTTGTCGAGCGCGTTGTGGCGGCCGACGTCCTCGCGCACGCACACCAGGTCCCCTTGCGGGTCGGCCCAGGCGGCCGCATGCACGGCGCCGGTCGCATGGTGCAATTGCTGGCGCCCCGCCATGGCCGCCATCGCGCGGTGCAGCGCGGCCGGGTCGATGCGCGCGCCGCAGGCGGCAGGCGCAGCCGGCAGGCAGGCTTCGCGCTCGAAATAGGCCAGGCTCTCGACGCCGCACAGGCCGCAGCCGGTCTTGCCGGTGCGGGCGGCGCGTGCGCCCTTCAGGCGCGCCATGGCGCCGGCGGCGATGCGCAGCGAGACGACAATGCCGCCCGCTTGGCCGCACGCGCCCTCCTCGACCTCGATGTCGTAGACGTCGCCCCGCTGCCGCACGATGCGCTCGCTCAGGGTAAAACCGAGCGCGAAGTCCTCGAGGTCGAGCGGTGAAGCCAGCATCACCGCATGGGTGATGCCGTTGTAGGCCAGCGCCACCGGCACTTCCTCGGCCACCAGCTCGCTACCCTCGCACAGGCTGCCGTCTTCCCAGCGGCTGGCCGGCAGGCGCCGCGTCGCCTCGGGCACGGCGCCGAGGAAGGCGTCGGCGGCGCTCATCGCGCGCCTGCCGTGCGCTCGACCAGCACGTCGATCGCCTTGGCCGCCGGCACCTTGCTCTCCTTCGCGTGGTGCCAGAGCGGGATCAGCGGATTACATTCCGGGAAGTAGCCGGCCACCGCCCCTTCCGGGATATCGTAGGGCACCACGGCCAAGCCCTCGACGCGGCGCTCGACGCCATCGCTGGAAGCGCAGCGCAGGGTGACCAGCTCGCCGGCGGCGAGCGCGCGGCGCGCCATGTCGGCCTCGCCCATGAACAGCACCATGCGGCTGCCGTACACCCCGCGGAAGCGGTCGTCGTGGCTGTAGACCGTGGTGTTGAACTGGCCGTCGCTGCGCACCGTGAACAGGCGCAGGGTCGCGCCATGGCCGGCATCGCCGTCCAGGTCGGGGTTGCCCGGCAAGGCGTCCGGCACGGTGAAGCCGGCCTTGCCGCTGTCGGTCTTCCACTCGCGGCTGGCGGCGCCGACCGGCTTGCGAAAGCCGCCCGGTATCCACATCCGCGCATTGAACTCGTGGAAGATCTCGGGATAGGTCTCCTCGATGGCGTCGCGGATGCGGGCATAGTCCGCGACCCAGGCGTCCCAGTCCACCCGCGGGTTGGGGTCGAGCGTCGCCCTGGCGATGCCGGCCACGATTGCCGGCTCGGACAGCAAGCTTGGCGCGGCCGGTTCGGCCATGCCGCGCGAGCCGTGGATGCAGGCGGTGCTGTCCTCCACCGTCACCGCCTGCTCGCCGCCGCGCTGGCGGTCGATCTCGATCCGGCCCAGGCAAGGCAGGATGTAGGAGGCCTTGCCGTGGATGACGTGGTTGCGATTGAGCTTGGTCGATACCTGCACCGTGAGCGGCAGCGCGCGCCAGGCCGCCTCCATCAGCGCCGTCTCGGGGACGGCGCGCAGGAAGTTCCCGCCCAGCGCCACGAAGGCCGGCACCTTGTGCGCGAGGATGGCTTCGCAGGCCTCGACGGTGTTCATGCCGGTCATGCGCGGCGGTTCGAAAGCGTATTGCTCCTTCAGCTTGTCGAGCGGCGCCAGCTCGGGCTTCTCGGTGATGCCCACCGTGCGCTGGCCCTGCACGTTCGAGTGGCCGCGCACCGGGCAGACGCCGGCGCCGGGCTTGCCGATGTTCCCGCGTAGGAGCAGCAGGTTGACGATCATCGCCACGTTCTGCACGCCGTTGCGGTGCTGGGTCAGGCCCATGCCGTAGACGCCGAGCACGGCCTCGCTGCGCGCGTACACGCCGGCCGCCCGCTCCAGCGCGGCACGCGCGAGACCCGACTCGCGCTCGATGTCGGCCCAGGGGCAGTCGCGCACGGCGGACTCGAAGGCCGCGAAGCCGTCGGTGTGGGCGGCGATGAAGGCGGTGTCGAGCACGCGCGGGGCGCCGCCCGCGCGCGCCGCGTCGTCGAGGGCGAAGATCGCCTTGCACAGGCCCATGATGGCGGCCGTGTCGCCGCCCGGCATCAACTGGAGGTACTGGGTGCTGATCGGCGTTTCCTGCTTCGTCAGCATCTCGGTGGGCGACTGCGGATTGGTGAAGCTCACCAGGCCGCGCTCGCGCAGCGGGTTGAAGGTGATGATCGGCACCCCGCGCCGGCGCGCTTCCTGCAACTGGTGCAGCATGCGCGGACTGTTCACGCCCACGTTCTGGCCAAAGAAGAAAATGCAGTCGGTCCGCGCGAAGTCGTCCAGCACCACGGTGCCGACGCCGTCGCCGATGGTCTTCTGCAGCGCCACCGAAGTGCTTTCGTGGCACATGTTGGAACTGTCGGGCAGGTTGTTGTTGCCGTACATGCGCGCCAGCAGCGCATACATGTAGGAGGTCTCGAGGGAAGCGCGGCCCGAACTGTAGAACACCACGTTCTCGCGCTCGGCCGCGCGCAAGGCGGCGCCGATCTCGGCGAAGGCGGTCTCCCACGAGAGCGGGCGGTACTTGTCGCTGGCGGCGTCCCAGCGCAGGGGCACGGTCAGCCGGCCCTGGTCTTCCAGCGCGTGGTCGCTCCAGGATTCCAGTTCCGTGACCGTGTGGCGCTCGAAGAAGTCGGCGCCGATCGCCTTGCTCGTGGTTTCCCAGGCGGTGGCCTTGGCGCCGCTTTCGCAAAATTCGAAGGGATGCGGATTGGCCGGCTTGGCCCAGGCGCAGCTGACGCAGGCAAAACCGTCGGTCTTGTTCTGCTTGAGCAGCAGCGTGCTGTCCTTCACCACCGTGCGCTGGTCGAACAGGATGTGCGCGACTTCGCCCACCGAGCCCCAGCCGCCGGCCGGCATGCCGGGCTTCTCGATCCGTAACCTGCGTGATTCCTCGCTCATGGCCCGCTCCCCGAAATAGATGGCCTACCCTAGCCCCGGGCACCAGGCGCCTCTGTGCGCAGGCGCACGCAGCGCAGCCGGTGCCCGCGCTTTTCCCGGTCGGTTGCGGGTCAATCGCGGGTCAGGCGCGCGGCGGCGGCCCGTGGCGGCCCTTGGCGCCCCTTATTGCCGCCAGCGGCTATACTGCCGGGACCATGCGCATCCAGCTGTTCTCCGACCTCCACCTCGAACGTTATCCGGCCTTCCAGCCACGGATCGCGCCCGGCATCGACGTGATCGTGCTGGCCGGCGACATCGGCTCCTATCAGGAGGGCTCGCGCCTGGGCGGCACGGACTTCGGCCTCGAGCGCTTCGCCCCGGCGCTGGGCGCGACCGCGGCGCGGGTGCTCTACGTGCCGGGCAACCACGAGTACGACGGCCTCGAATTCGACGAGGCGCAGGCACGCCTGCGCGCCACCTGCGAGCGGCTGGGCATCGCCTGGCTCGAGCGCGAGACGCTCGTCATCGACGGCGTGCGCTTCGTCGGCACCACCCTGTGGGCCGATTTCGATGCCCTTGCCGCCGGCCATGGCCCGGACAAACAGCAGCAGCTGCACCAGAAGGCGCTGCGCGCGGCCAACTATTACCTCGCCAAGAACACCACCCTGCGCGACGGCCAGCCGGTGCTGGCCGAGGGCTGGCGCGCCATGTCGCTCGACTGCCAGCAATGGCTGCGCGGCGCGCTGGCCCGGCCCTTCGACGGCCTCACGGTCGCGGTCACCCATTTCGCGCCCAGCCTGCGCAGCGCCGATCCGCGCTACGGCGTCACGCCCGGCACCGCGGGCTTTTGCAACGCGCTCGACGACCTGTTCCCGCATGTCGGCCTCTGGCTGCACGGCCACCTGCACTGCTGTAACGACTACACCGTGAGCGGCATGCAGGACGGGCGGCCCTGGTCCTGCCGCGTCGTCGCCAATCCGCTGGGCTACCTGAGCAAGGGCGAGCAGGAAGGGTTCCGGCCCGATCTCATCATCGAGGTGTGATCCATCCTGCATACGCAGGGTGCGCACGCGTGCGCACGCGGTATGGGCGCCGATCGCCGGCGCCCTGGCCGCCCGGCATGCTCAGAACTTCATCTCCAGGGTGGTACGCAGCCTGGCGCGCTCCGGATAGGTCCAGCCGCGCTTTTCCACCCCCGTCACCGGGTCGGCGTAAGCGATCTCCCAGGCGTTGTCCTCGCCCAGCAGGTTGGACGCCGCTACGCGCAGCTGGACTTTCGGCGTGAACTTCCAGACCGCATAGGTTTCGAGATCGGTACGCGCATGGGTGTAGTGGGTGCGGTCGGCCGCGGCCCGCACGAACGCACTGCTGCGATGCGCCAGGCTGGCGCCGGCCGTGAGCGCGCCGGCCTTGTAGTCGATCCCGAGGCTGGCGCTGAGCGGCGTCTGCCGCTCCATGCGGTTGTCCGGCCCCGGCACCGACGCCACGCGCGACCAGTTGCGGCTGAAGCTGGCGCGCAGGTCGATCGCCGGCGCGCCCGGCCAGAGCGACTTGAGCGGGAATTTCGCTTCCAGCTCCAGGCTGCGCAGCGTCGCCCGGTCCTCGTTGACCGGCGTGTAGATCCAGCGCAGCCCGTCGAAATAGACGCGGCCGCTGGTGTAGTTGTCGATGCGGCGCAGCGCCCCGCCCACCGAGACCATCGCGCCTTCGGCCCAGTAATGCTCCCAGGCCGCGTCGACGCCCCAGGCCAGCTCCGGCTCGAGCGCCGGATTGCCCTGGTAGTCGGCCTCGGTGGGGCTGTTGTTTTCCCAGGCCTGGCGCCGTGGCACCAGGCTGGTCAGCGCCGGCGCCTTGTAGGTGCGGCTCACGGCCAGGCGCAGCTGGTCACCCTGGTTCCCCTGCGCGCCCGGGAATTTGTACAGGGTCTGGAACACCGGGCTGAGGACGCTCGAGCGCACCCGCGTATCCTCGACGGCATTGCCGCTCACGCGGGTGCGCACGCCTTCCCAGCGGGCGCCGAGGTAGACCGACCATTGCGGGGTCAGCTCCCATTCGTCCTGGGCGTAGACGGCCAGGCGCGCGACCCGCGCCTCGAAGGTCTCGTCAGGCAGCTGGCCGGGAGGCAGCGGGCGGATCGCGTCGCGCTCGGCGCGCAGCTCGTCGCTGGCATTCACGCCCGCATCCCAGCCCAGCGCCAGCCCATGGCCGCCATCGAACTTGCGCGTGTATTTGCCGGTGCTGCTGGCGCCCTTGCCGCGCACCTCGTTGCGCACGCTGCCATCGAGCGCCGGACGGCCCGCGCTGTCGCTGCCGGCGCGAGGGTAATCGTCGTCGCGCCGGGTGCCGTCGACGCCCAGCTTGGCATCGAGCTTGGCGCCCGAAGCCAGGCTGCGGGTCCAGCGCAGGTCGGACTTGACCAGCACGTGGTCGCCTGCGGCCCGGGTGCGCAGGTCCGGCACCGGAGGCGGCGCGCCAAACAGGGTCGTGACCAGCATATGTCCACGGTTCCTGAAGCGCGTGGTCGTGACCAGGCTCTCCCAGGCCAGGGTGTCGCCACCCTCGAGGGTCCAGTTGAAGCGCGGGCCGAGATTCAGGCGGCGCGTGCTGCCCTCCTCGGGGATGCGCGTGGTGCGCCACCGGTCCACCTCGCCATCGGGACGCGTGTTTTCCTCGAAGCCCAGCGCGGTGCGCTCGAAGCGCTCCTCGCTGGCGCTGGCCGAGACCGACCAGGACGAGCGCTCGCCCCGCCCGGCGAACTGCGCGCTGGCCGTCGGTCCGCGCGCGCCCTTTCCCGCCAGGTAGGCGAGCTTGGCCTCGCGCTCGCCCTTGCGCACGCTCTTGCGCAGCACGATGTTGATGGTGCCGGCCACCGACTGCGTCGACAGCTCCGCCGTCGCCGAACGCAGCACTTCGATACGTTCGATCAGCTCCGGCGACAGGGAGTCGATGTCGAACCCGGCGGGCATGCGCTCGCCGTTGACCAGCACCTGGGTGTAGCCGGCACCCAGCCCGCGCATCCTGACCTCGGTGCTGCGCCCGGCGCCGGTCGTCACCGTGACGCCAGGTATCCGCTTGAACAGGTCGAGGACGCTGGCGTCGCCGTAGCGCGCGATTTCCTCGCGCCGGATGACGATCCGGCTGGCGGTATCGTCGCGCCGGGGATCGTAGCCGGCCGCCGTGACTTCAACGCGCTGGATGGGTTCGGAAGGGGTCTCCTGTGCATCGGCCATGGCACAGGGCGCGGCAAGGAGGATCGCCAGGTGGCGGAGGCGCAGCAATCGCATAGTCCAGTCTCCAGAAATGAATAGTTCGTATTATTGGAACATCTACATTCCGGAGAGTAGCATCGATTTCCTTCACGCGGAATCGATTTGTGCCATCACCTAGCAATTATGACGGCATTCAGCGTGCGAATGCCGGACGGCGGGCCGTGCGCCGGGAGCGATGCATCTGCTGGAGATCAGCGCGTCAGCGCGGCACGTTCGTCGACCGTCAGCACGCGCGGCTGGCGCAGCGGCTCGCTAGTGCCGGGCTGGAAGAAGGGATTGTCGCGATAGCCGCCGCCCAGGCGGGCGCGCAGGATCATGCTGCCGATCTTCGCCACCGCCCAGGCGGTACGCAGCGGCGTCGGCCGGACGCGGGCCAGCGCCGAGGCGGTCTGCACCATGATGCGCGAGCGCCCCAGTCGACGGTCGAGGGTGTCGGGCGGCGCGGCCAGGCAGGCGCGCATCAGGCCGGCATACGGCATCGTCGGCTCGCGCGGGGTATTGCCTACCGGGGTGTTGCAGCAGGCCGCATACCAGCGGTACAGGCCGCGCGGGCTGAGCGACATGCAGGCCAAGTGCTCGATGCCGCCGGTGAAGCGCACCGCGCCCGGCAGTGCGGACGCGACCTCGGTGCCGCCGGCGTCGTCCAGCAGCTCGGACTCGCGCCCGAGGAAGCGCGCGAAGGCCTGGCAGTCCTTGCAGTAACAGACTGCGCGCGCGGCCACCTTGCCGGGTTCGACTTCACCCTGCAGCTTGCCGCAGGCACAGCGCAGCGGGATCGCCATGGCCTATTCCACGTCGAGGGCGCGCACGGCGGCCAGCTCGGCGGCCGTGGGCAAGGGGCGCCGCCGCTCGGCCGGACGGGTCAGGAGCCGCCTGGCGGTATCGAAAGGAACGCCGAGACCGGCCAGTTCGCGCGCCGGTGAGGCACGGCTATCGGCAGCGGCGCTGTGGATGGCGGCGTCGATCAGCAGCGCGGTCTTGTAGTCGGTTCGGCGGTCCATGGCTTTATCCTAACATGGGCCGCTCCGTGCGCAAGCCACGGCGGCGGCCGATGTCCCGCCGGCACGCTTTGCGCCGCGGTCGCAGCAGCCGCCTTGGAGCAAGCGCACGCTGCCCTCCGGCCGAAACCATCGGCCAGGCCCACTATGCGTCAGCACAAACTATTGCTAGTTCCTAGCAACGATTGTGCTATTCTCCAACCACTTCCCTGTCTCATCGATGGGGTCGTCGTTGTCGATATGCCCGCCGAACATCCAATCCCGCATGCCACGACCAGAGGAAAAAAATGAAGAAGAAATGGATTGTCATACCGTCTTTGCTGGTACTGACCGCGCTCGCCGCAGTTGCCATCATGCCCGTGCATTTCTGGCACCAATTCAAGCCGAAGCCGGAGGTGGTGGTCGATCACGCGATGCGGGTGAAAGTGGTCGATACGCTGGTGGCGCAGCTCAATGACCACTATATTTTTCCCGACAAGGCCAAGGACATCGAGGCGGTCCTGCACCGGCGCCGGCAGGAAGGCAGCTACGACGGGATAAAGGACGGCCGGAAGCTGGCGCAACAGCTCAGCGCCGACCTTCGTGGTGTCGCCAAGGACCTGCACATGAACGTATATTTCCAACCCGGTCTGGTGCTGCCCCACGAAACGGACGGCCCTCCGCCGGAGTCGCAAGCGGAGTGGGAGCAGCGCACCAACTTCCTCTTGCGCCTGGTCATGCGCCACATGGCAAGCCGGCGGGTGGAAAAGGTCGATCACCTGGGCCAGAACATCGGCTACCTGAAGGTGTCGGGCTTCCCTCCGCCTTTCCTGGTGGCAGACAAGTACGCTGCAGCGATGAATAAGCTTGCCGACACCGACGGCCTGATCGTGGACCTGCGCGAGAACGGCGGCGGTTCGCCGCAATCGGTGGCTTTACTGATCAGCTATTTCGTCGACCAGCGTACCCGCCTCAACGACATCTGGGAGCGCAAGACCGGCACCACCATCCAGCACTGGACCCAGGACACGCTCGACGGCAAACGCTATGGCGGCAAGAAGCCGGTCCTGATCCTGGTCGGCCCGGACACGATGTCCGCCGGCGAAGACTTCGCCTACACGATGCAGGCACTGAAACGCGCCACCGTGATCGGCGCGCCGACCTGGGGCGGTGCCCACCCGGCGCGTCCCCATCGCATCGGCGAGCATTTCTTTGCCGTGATACCCGGCCGGCGCACCATCAGTCCAATTACCGGCAGCAACTGGGAGGGTACGGGCGTCACACCCGATATCGCCGCGACGCCGGACAGCGCGCTGGCGGTGGCCCAGGACCTGCTGCAGCGTAAGCTTGACCGAAGCGCCCCGCTCGTCGCCGCGGGACGTTGAAGGGGCGACGCTCTCATTGATCGTTCTACAGTATCGCGCCGGCACGCCGCCACTTCACTTAAAAGAAGTGGCGCCAGTCTTCCAGCCACCCGGGAAAGGCCGTCGCCTCCATCGGATTGGCGATGTGGTAGCCCTGGGCGTAGGTGCAGCCCAGGCCCTGCAGGAAGTCCCAGTCCTGGCGCGTCTCGACGCCGACGGCGACCGACATGCGGTCCAGGCTGTGGGCCAGGCTCATGCATGAGCGCAGGACGGTGCCCAGCGGGCGGCGCTTGGAGGCCCCGTCGACGAAGCTGCGGTCGATCTTGAGTTCCGTGAACGGGATGCGCGCCAGCAGCTGCAGGTTCGAGCGACCGGTGCCGTAGTCGTCGATCGCCAGGCCGAAGCCCATCATGCGCAGGCGCACCAGGCGCTCGATGAAGTTGGGGTCGGTGTTCAGGACCGAGGACTCCGGCATCTCGAAGGTGATGTAGTCCGGCAGCACCGTGTGGCGCTGCAGGCAGGCCGTGATCTGGCGCAGGAAGGCCGGATGGGCCAGCGTCTCGGGCGCCAGGTTGATCGAAATCGAGATCGGCGTGCCCTGGTCGTGGAACCAGCGGCAGCGCTCGACGGACAGCTCGATCATGCTCCAGTCGAGGAAGTCGATCCGGTTATTCTGCTCGAGCGCGTCGATGAAGGCCGAGGGGCCGAGCAGGCCGTGCTCGGGATGGCGCCAGCGCGCGAAGGTCTCCAGGCCCTTGACCTGCCCGGTGGCCAGCTCGATCTTGGGCTGGAAGAAGGGCTCGAACTGGCGCTTCTGCAGGCCCGAGCCGATTTCGGCGAAGGAAAAGCGCGGGCTGTCGTCGACCCGGTCGTGCGCCGCCTGCGGCTGGTAGTTGTCGATCAGGGGCTTGAGCTTGGCCGCGGTGACCGGCTTGCTGATCGAACCGAGCAGGTCGATACCGTAGACCTGGGCCAGGGTCTCGACCGAAAACAGCAGGTTGGCCGGCTGGGCGCCGGTGACGATCAGGCTGATGCCCGAGTCGAAGGTGGCCAGGTTGCGGATCAGCTCCAGGCCGTCCATTCCCGGCAGGGCCAGGTCGATGATCGCCACGTGCACGCGCGGCGTGAAGCCGGCCTGGAAGGTGCGCAGCGCCATGTGCCCGTCAGGCACGTCCGTGACCCGGCTGGCGCCGAGGCGGCCCAGCATCTCGACCAGCGACGCGCGCTGGGCGTTGTCGGCTTCGGCTACCAGGAAGTGCAAGTGTGCGATGTCCATCTAGACTCCAAGGGCCGCTCGGGCCGCGATTACGGGATTACGGGATGACGGGATGACGAGATGACGAGATGACGGTACAGATTAACCCGGCAGGCGCGCCGTCGTCCATGCTTGTTGCTGGCGCGACTGCTCGAAGAAGCAGACCGCGGCGGCGGCGGCCACGTTCAGCGACTCGACCTGGCCGCCGTGCGGGATCACCACCTGGTGCGTGGCGAGGGCCATCAGCTCGCCGGCGACGCCCTGCCCCTCGTGGCCGAGCAGCCAGCCCACCGGCCGGCGCAGGTCGACCTCGTACAGCTTCTGCTCGGCGTAGCCGCTCATCGCCAGCACCGCGATGTCCGATGCCTTGACCAGCGCGCCCAGGTCGACGTTCTCGAAGATCTCGAGCACGAAATGCGCGCCCATCGCCGCCCGCAGGACCTTCGGCGACCAGCAGAAGGCCGTGCCCGGGCTGCAGAACACCTGGGTGATGCCGGCCGCGCCCGCGCTCCTCAGGATCGAGCCGACGTTGCCCGGGTCCTGGACGCCGTCGAGCAGCACGGCCGACACCTGCATGGCCGCGGGCTGGACCGGCTTCGGGGTCTCGACCAGGAACAGCAGGTTGACGCCATGCTCGACCTGGCTGAGGGCGCCGAACAGCGCGTCGGGCAGCACGGTCACGTGCACGCGCAGGCCTTCGCAGCGGGCGGCGATGTCCTGCACCTCCGGATTGTGCAAGGCGTCCTCGGACAGCACGCAGTGTGCCGGCGCGCCGCGCAGGTCGAGCCAGGCCTGGCACAGGTGGACGCCGTCGAGCAGCGTGCGGCCCGCTTTCCTGCGCGCCTGGGAGCTGGCGGCAAGCGCCTTGAGTTCCTTGTAAAACGGGTTGTCGCGCGAGGTGACGGTCTTCATGCAGCGACTACCTCGATCAGCGCATCGGCTTCCCCGAACGCGCTTTCCTGCGCCGGGGCGAACAGGTCGACCTGCAACAGGTTGCGCACCGGTGCGAAGGAGCGACGGTGCACCGGCGACGGCCCGTGCTCGCGCAGGCGGGCCAGGTGCAGCGGCGTCGAATAACCCTTGTGCTGGTCGAAGCAGTATTCCGGATACAGCGCATGCAGGCGCACCAGCTCGGCGTCGCGCGCCGTCTTGGCCAGGATCGAGGCGGCCGAAATCGCATGGCACTTGTCGTCGCCTTCGATCACGGCATGGGCGCGCACTTCCATCGGCGGGCAGCGGTTGCCGTCGATCAGGGCGATGGTCGGCAGCGTGTGCAGGGCTTCGACCGCGCGCCGCATCGCCAGCATGGTCGCGTGCAGGATGTTGAGGCTGTCGATCTCCTCGCACGACGCTTCGGCGATCGCCCAGGCCAGCGCGTATTCGCGGATCTGCGGCGCCAGTTCGTCGCGGCGCGCCTCGGTCAGCTTTTTCGAGTCGCGCAGGCCCTCGATCGGGCGCTTCGGATCGAGGATCACGGCGGCCGCGAACACGGGCCCGGCCAGCGGGCCGCGGCCGGCCTCGTCGACGCCGCAGACGATGTCGAGGTCGGTGAACGGACGCAGCCGGGGCGGCAGGCCGGGATAGAAGTTGACGCGCTTTTTGCTCATTGCTTCGTGTAATACTGTGTAGGGGTCAGGCGGCTCAGGCGCGCCCAATGACGCGCATTACCGCCTGGGCACTTTCCTGGGCACTATTGCGCAGCAGGCTGTGGTGCATCTCGGTGAAGCGTGCCGCCAGCTTATCGCGTCGCGCCGTGTCGTTCAACTGCGTCCACACGGCATCCGCCATCGCCTCGGGCGTGGCCGCGTGCTGCAGCAGTTCCGGCACCAGGAATTCGCGCGCCAGGATGTTCGGCAGCCCGATCCAGGGCTGGTAGCCCATGTGGCGCATGATTTCCCAGGACGCGCGCATGACCTTATAGGCGATCACCATCGGCTTCTTGAACAGCGCCACTTCCAGCGTGGCCGTCCCCGACGCCACCAGCACGGCGTCGGCCGCGGCGATCGCGCCGTGCGAGTCGTCGACCAGCGTCAGCGGCACATCCTGCAGGCCCGCTTGCGCGACCACCTCCTTGAAGTAGGCACGCTGCTTTTCGCCCGCCATCGGCACCAAAAAGCGCAGGCCGGGATCGCGTTGCGCCAGCAGGCTCGCGGCGCGCACGAAGGGCTCGGCCAGGTATTTCAGCTCGCCCATGCGGCTGCCCGGCATCACGGTGACCACGCGTGCATCCGGCGCCAGGCCGAAGGCCGCGCGGGCCGCCGCCACGTCCGGCACCATGGGAATCGTTTCCGCCAGCGGATGGCCGATATACGTGACCGGCACGCCGGCATCCCGGTAGATCTGCTCTTCGAAGGGGAAGATCACCAGCATGTGCGAGACCGCGCGCTGGATCTTCTTGATGCGCCCGCCCCGCCAGGCCCAGATCTGCGGCCCGATGAAGTGCACGGTCGGGATGCCCCGGGCGCGCAGCTGCTCTTCCAGGCCGAGGTTGAAGCCGGGGTAGTCGGCGCCGATGAAGGCGGCCGGACGCTCGGCCAATAAACGGTCGCGCAGGCGGTTC
This sequence comes from Massilia sp. GCM10023247, assembly GCF_042653325.1. Lineage (NCBI taxonomy): Bacteria > Pseudomonadati > Pseudomonadota > Betaproteobacteria > Burkholderiales > Oxalobacteraceae > Massilia > Massilia sp. GCM10023247. The sequence continues at coordinate 186,338 of NZ_JBHSIB010000006.1, read as the reverse complement.
TGGATGCCCTTGATCTCGCGGTAGCGCGGGATGATCTCGAACAGGCCGCGCACCGTGAGCGTCTCGAGCGGGACATCGGAAACGAAGCCCTGCTCGATCATGCGCGGGCCGCCGATGCCGTGGAAGCGCGCCCCCGGCAGCTGCGGGCGCAAGCCCGCGATCAGGCGGGCGGCCAGCATGTCGCCGGACACCTCGCCGGCAACCATGGCAAGCGAAACGTCCGACTGCCCGGTGTTCGCGTTCAAGTCGTCAGCGCACGATGCCACGGCTGGCTGCGCCCAGGAAGTCGCGCATCGCGCGCACATCGGCCGCCGCTTCCGGCATGTCCTGTTCAAGCTGCGCGAGCGCCGCTTTCGCCTCTTCCAGCGTCAGGTTCGAGCGGTAGATGTGCTTGTAGGCTGCGCGGATGCCGTCGATCTGCGCGCGCGTGAAGCCGCGGCGTTTCAGGCCCTCGATGTTCACGCCGCGCGCGCCGGCCGGGTTGCCCGAGACGAGGACGAAGGGCGGCACGTCCTGGGTCAGGCTGGTGTACATGCCGATGAAGGCATGGGCCCCGATCTTGCAGAACTGGTGCACGCCGGCGTAGCCGGACAGGATCGCGTGATCGCCCACGTGGACGTGGCCGGCCAGCTGGGCGTTGTTCGAGAAGATCGTGTGGCTGCCCACCTGGCAGTCGTGCGCCAGGTGCACGTAGGCCGAAATCCAGTTGTCGTTGCCCAGGCGGGTGACGCCTTCGTCCTGGGCCGTGCCCAGGTTGAAGGTGACGAACTCGCGCACGGTGTTGTCGTTGCCGATTTCGAGGCGGGTCGGCTCGCCTTTCCACTTCTTGTCCTGGGGCGCGGCGCCGATCGAGCAGAACTGGAAGAACTTGTTGTTCTCGCCGATCGTCGTGTGGCCCTCGATGACGACATGGGGGCCGACGACGGTGCCGGCGCCGATGCGCACGTTGGGGCCGATGATCGAGTACGGGCCGACCTCGACCGAGCTGTCCAGCTCCGCCTTCGGGTCGACGATCGCACTCTGGTGAATCTTGCTCATTACTGCCCCGCTCCAGGAACCGCTGCCGCCGCTGGTGCGGGAGCGTCGGCCGCCTTCTCGTTGGCGCGGATGGTGCACATCAGTTCGCCCTCGACGGCGACCTTGCCGTCGACGCTGGCCACGGCCTTGTACTTCCAGATGCCGCGCGCCACGCGCAGGATCTCGACGTCCATCACCAACTGGTCGCCCGGCTCGACCGGACGCTTGAAGCGCGCGTTGTCGATGCCGACGAAATACACGACCGAATTCTCGTCCGGCTTCACGTCCATCGTCATGAAGGACAGGATGGCGGCGGTCTGGGCCATCGCTTCGATCATCAGCACGCCCGGCATGACCGGCTTGTGCGGGAAGTGGCCGTTGAAGAATTCCTCGTTGACGGTCACGTTCTTGATGGCGGTGATGCGCTTGCCGACTTCGACGTCCAGCACACGGTCGACCAGCAGCAGCGGATAGCGGTGCGGCAGGTATTCCTTGATCTCGTTGATGCAGAGGCTACGTTTTTCTGGAGTGCTCATTCTTCTTTATTCTCTTGGGTAATCGTTCTGATTGTCTTTTCCAGCGCACGGATCTTGTCGCGCATGGTGTTCAGGTTGCGCACGATGGCCGCCGACTTCTCCCATTCGGCATTCTTCGCCAATGGGTAAAAGCCCGTGTACTGGCCAGGTTCGAGCACCGAGCGCGAGACCATGCTGCCCGACGAGATGTGCACGTTGTCGGCGATCTCGAGGTGGCCCAGCACCATCGCCGCGCCGCCGAAAGTGCAGCGGCTGCCGATCTTCGCGCTGCCGGCCACGCCGACGCAGCCGGCCATCGCCGTATGCTTGCCGATGTGGCAGTTGTGGCCGATCTGGATCTGGTTGTCGAGCTTGACGCCGTCTTCGATCACGGTATCGGCCAGCGCGCCGCGGTCGATCGAGGTGTTCGAGCCGATATCGACGTCGTCGCCGATCAGGACGCGCCCGGTCTGCGGGATCTTGATGTAGACGCCCGCGTCGCTGGCGAAGCCGAAGCCGTCGCCGCCGATCACGGCGCCCGAGTGGACGATGCCGCGCGCGCCGATGACGCACTGGCGGTGGAAGGTGACGTTGGCAAAAAAGCGCGTGCCCTCGCCCACCACGCTGTCGCGGCCGATGAAGCAGCCGTGGTCGATGACGGCGCCGGCTTTCACCACGGCGCCCGCTTCGACCGTCACGTGCGGGCCGATGTGGGCCGACGGGTCGACCTGGGCCGACGGGTCGACGACCGCGCTCGGGTGGATGCCGGGGCTTGGGGCTTCTTCTTCGAGCGACACGAAGTACTGCGCGGCGCGGGCGAAATAGGCGTAGGGGTTGGTGGTGACGATGCGCGCGCCCGCGTAGGTGGCGCTGACCGAGGTATTGTCCAGCGGCGACAGGATCAGGGCAGCCGCTTCGCTCTGGGCCGCCAGCGCGCGAAGCTTGCTGTTGGAGAGGAAGCTGATCTGGTTCGGGCCGGCGCTGTCGAGCGGTGCGATCGAGGCGACGATGAGGTCGGGGTTGCCGGCCAGCTGGCCGCCGAAACGCTCGACCAGGTCACCCAGGCGCACGCCCTTGTGGTTGATTTCGCGTGATTCCAAAATATTACTTGTCCAGCAGTTTCAGGATCTTGTCGGTAATGTCGATGCGCGGGCTCGACCAGGCCGCTTCCTGCAGCACGACGTCGAGCTTTTCCTGCTCGGCGATCTGTTCGATGATCTTGAAGGCCTTCTGGGCGATGGCGGCGCGTTCCTCGCCCTTGCGCTGCATCAGGTCTTCGGTGAACTCGCGGTTCATGCGCTGCACGTCTTTTTCCATGTCGAACAGTTCGCGTGCGCGGCGGGTGCGCTCGACGTCGTTCAGGCGCGGCGCGTCGGCGTCGAACTTCTCGCTCATCTGCTTGAACTTGGCCACCATCTCCTCGGTCGTCTTCTGGCGCTTCGAGAATTCGGCCTGGATCTTGGCGTCGGCGGCCTTGGCCATCTTCGATTCGGTCATCAGGCGCTCGGTGAACACGAAGCCGATGCGGCCCGTCGTCTGGGCCATGGCAGGCAGCGCGCCGGCACAGAGGGCCGCCAGCAACAACGCATGTGGCAAACTGCGCGGCAGCGAGGCTATCAGATTTTTCAACATAATTCTCCGAGTAAAAAGGTGCTGCGGGGTCGGCGCCGGCAGGCGCCCGTCAGAAGCCCGTGCCCATCTGGAACTGGAAGCGCTCGAGCTGGTCGCCGGGTTTCGCGTTCAAGGGCTTAGCATAACTCAGGCGCAGCGGTCCGACCGGGGAAATCCACGACAGGCCGATACCGGCCGAGTAGCGCAGCTCGCCCAGGAAGATCTTCGACTTCTCCTGGTACACCTGGCCGCCGTCGACGAAGGTGAACCAGCGCAGGCTGCGGTCCTTGCTGCCCGGGAACGGGAACTGCAACTCGGCGTTGCCGATCACGCGCTTCGAGCCGCCGATGGCATCGCCATAGACCGGGTCGACCACGCCCAGCGTCGAGCTCTCGTAGCCGCGCACCGAGCCGATGCCGCCGGCATAGAAGTTCTTGAAGACCGGGTAGGAGTCGCCGCCGATGCCCTTGCCGTAATCGAACTCGCCGCGCAGGGCCAGCGTCATCCAGGTCGTGAGCGGGCGGTACCACTGGTGCTCGTAGACCATGCGGAAGTATTTCGAATCGCCGATGGCATCGATTTCGAAGTTGGCGCGCTGGTAGCGGCCGATGCTCGGGGTCAGCGCGCTGTCGCGGCTGTCGCGGCCCCAGGCCACGGTCAGCGGGATCGCCAGGCTCTTCGCGGTGCCGACGCCGAAATTCGGGCCCGGCTCGCTCGGGCCGCCATTCTGCGCCACGAACTGGCGGTACAGGGTCGGGCTGGTCTCGTCGGTGGTGAGCGTGGTGCGTTCCAGGCCGGCGCCGAAATAGACGGTATCGTTTTCCGAGAACGGCACGCCGAAGGTCATGTTGCCGCCGGTCTGGCGCACCGTGTACGAACCGATGTTCGACAGCGGCGGACGGGTCGTGCGCAGGTAGAGCTGGAAGGCGCGCGAGACGCCGTCCTCGGTGAAGTACGGATTGGTGTTCGAGAACGCCAGCGTGCGGCTGTACTTCGAGGTATTCAGGTCGACGCCGACGGTCTGGCCGCTGCCGGCGAAGTTGGCCTGCTGGATCGATGCCGTGAAGGTGAACTTTTCGGCCTGCGAGAACGAGCCGCCGATCATGAAGTTACCGGTCGGTTTTTCCTCGACCGTCAGGTTGACGTCGACCTGGTCGCCGGTGCCCGGCGACTCCGGCGTGTCGACCTTGACTTCCTTGAAGTAGCCGAGGCGGTCGACGCGGTCGCGCGAGAGCTTGACGCGGTTGGCGTCGTACCAGGCGCCTTCGAACTGGCGGAACTCGCGGCGGATGACTTCGTCGCGGGTGACCGTGTTGCCGGCGATGTTAATGTGACGGACGTAGGCGCGCTTGCCCGGATCGACGATGAAGGTGAAGGCGACTTCGCGCTTCTCGCGGTTGATTTCCGGGTTGGCGTTGACGTTGGCAAAGGCGTAGCCGAAGGTGGCCAGGCGGTTGGCGATGCGCTTGTTGGTCGCTTCCTGCAGGGCGCCCGAATACGGCTTGCCCGGCTCGAGCAGGATCAGCTGGCGCAGTTCTTCCTCGCGCCCGAAGGTCTCGCCTTCCAGCGCGACGCTCGAGACGGTGTACTTCTCGCCTTCGGTGATGTTGATCGTGAGGTAGATGTCCTTCTTGTCCGGCGTGATCGACACCTGGGTCGATTCGACGTTCGCCTCGAGGTAGCCGCGGTCCAGGTAGAACGACTTGATCGCCTCCAGGTCGCCGGTCAGCTTGGTCTTCGAGTACTGGTCGGCCTTCGAATACCAGGTCATCCAGCCCGAGGTCGACAGCTGCAGCACGTCGCGCAGCTGCTTGTCCGAGAAGGCCTTGTTGCCGACGATGTTGATGCCCTTGATGCGCGCGACGTCGCCTTCGTCGACGTTGAACATCACGTTGACGCGGTTACGCTCGATCGGGGTGATCGTGGTCGTGATCTTCACGCCGTACAGGCCGTGCGACAGGTACTGGCGTTTCAGTTCCTGCTCGGCGCGGTCGACCGCGGACTTGTCGTAGATCTTGGTCTCGCCCACGCCGATGTCGCGCAGGGCCTTGATCAGCATGTCCTTCTCGAATTCCTTGGTGCCGGTGAAATCGACCGAGGCGATTGCCGGGCGTTCCTCGACCAGCACCACCAGCACGCCGTTCTCTTCTTCGAGGCGGATGTCCTTGAAGAAGCCGGTGGCATACAGCGCCTTGATCGCCGCGACGCTCTTGTCGTCGTTGAAGGTCTCGCCCACACGCACCGGCAGGTAGCTGAACACGGTGCCTGCCTCGGTACGCTGGATGCCTTCGATCCGGATGTCCTTGACGACGAACGGAGTGACGGCAAGCGCAGGGCCGGCGCACAGGGCCAGCACAGCCGCGCCGATCAGGCTGCGGCGAACAAACGGCAGGGCAAAACGATCTTGTTGTGATTTCATTGGCTAAGGTCAGTCATTGGACAACTTACATTATTTTTTTGCCGGTGCCGCGCGGTTGCGTCGTTCTACAGCCGCTGCGACAGGTCATTGAAGAGGGCGAGCGCCATCAGCATGAACAGCAGGGCCACCCCCGCACGCTGTGCGAATGCGGTGATCCGCTCGGGCAGGGGGCGCCCGGTCAAAACTTCCAGCGAATAATACAGCAAATGGCCACCATCGAGCACGGGTATTGGTAACAGATTCATTACACCCAGGCTCACGCTGACGACCGCGATGAAGCCCAAAAAGGTCGCCAGGCCCAGGCGCGCGGTCTGTCCGGCGTAGTCGGCGATGGCGATCGGGCCGGTGATGTTCTTGAGCGAGGCTTGCCCGGTGACGATCTTGCCGATCATCTTGAAGGTCAGCGCCGTCATGTCCCAGGTGCGGCGCGCGCCCTTCTGCACGGCCTCCAGCGGGCCCGACTGCACGGTGACGCGCTCGAGCGCCGGCGCCAGCTGCACGGCGGCGATGCCCTGCCCTTTCGCATCGAGCGCCGGGGTGAGCGGCAGGACCATCGTCTCGCTGCCGCGGCGCACCTGCAGCTGCAGGGTGCGCCCCGGCGCGGCGCGCACCGCCTGCACGAAGTCGGCGGCGTGCGCGAAGGGCTTGCCGTCTGCGCCGAGGATCACATCGCCCGGACGCAGGCCGGCGCGCGCGCCGGCGCCGCCGTCGACCGTCTTGTCGACCACCGGCATGCCGATCCAGACGTCGAGGCCGAGCGCGGCCATGACGTCCTTCTCCGGGTCGGTCAGCGCCATCGCGGTTTGCGGGATGGTGGCGGCATAGCTGCTGCCGTCGGCCGCGCGCACGTTGAAGTGGGCTTCACGCTTGTCGACCGACAGGCCGATCACCTGCCAGCGCAGGTCGCCCCAGGAGACGACCGGCTCGCCGTTGACGGCGACGATGCTGTCGCCGCCGCGCAGGCCGGCGACATACGCCGGGGTGTTCTCCGCCATCGGGCGCAGCTTGGTCGCCGGCTCCTCGGTGCCGTGGACGAACAGCGCCGCGAACAGCACGATGGCCAGCAGGAAGTTGGCGGCCGGGCCGGCGGCGACGATGGCGATCCGCTTCCAGACGCTCTGGCGCGTGAAGTCGCGCGCGGCCTCGCGCTCGTCCTTGGGCGCGGTCTGCGGGTCGCGGCTGTCGAGCATCTGGACGTAGCCGCCCAGCGGCAGCGCCGAGACCGCCCATTCGGTCTGGTCGGGGCCGAAACGGCGCGACCAGACGACCTTGCCCATGCCGAGCGAGAAGCGCAGCACCTTGACGCCGCAGGTGCGCGCCACCCAGTAGTGGCCGAGCTCGTGGAAGACGATCAGCGGCCCCAGCGCAAGCAGGAAGGCCACGGCGGTGTAGAGGAAACTCATGGTGTGTCCCGGGAGCGGTTAGCGCAGCGCCTGGCGCGGCATTTAGCGAGTCAAACCGGCAACGAGCCGGCGCGCGGCGCTTCTTGCCTGCGCATCCTGCGCCATCACGGCGTCGATGTCGCCGGCAGCGCCATGGGCGTTCTCGTCCATCACGCGGCGCAGCACGCGGTCGATGTCGCGAAAGCCGATGCGCCGTTCGAGGAAGGCTTCGACCGCGATCTCGTTGGCGGCATTCAGCAGCGCCGGCGCGGTGCCGCCCGCGCGCAGCGCGTCGAAGGCGAGCGCCAGGCAGGGGAAGCGGGCGTAGTCGGGCTTGTGGAATTGCAGCGCGCCCATGGCCGTCAGGTCGAGCTGGGCGACGCCGGAAGCGATGCGCTCCGGGTAGGCCAGCGCGTGCGCGATCGGGGTGCGCATGTCGGGGTTGCCGAGCTGGGCCAGCACCGAACCGTCGACATACGACACCATCGAATGGATCACGCTTTGCGGATGGATCACGACTTCGATCAGGTCGGCCGGCGCGCCGAACAGCCAGTGCGCCTCGATCACTTCCAGGCCCTTGTTCATCATGGTCGCCGAGTCGACCGAGATCTTGCGCCCCATCGACCAGTTCGGATGCTTGCAGGCCTCTTCGGGGGTCACGTCTTCCAGGGTCTCGACGGCGCGCGCCAGGAAGGGGCCGCCGGAAGCGGTCAACAGGATCTTCGCGACGCCGGCCGTGGCAGGGTCGCGCGCATAGTGACCGGGCAGCGACTGGAAGATGGCGTTGTGCTCGCTGTCGATCGGCAGCAGCGTGGCATTGTGCTGGCGCACGGCGTCCATGAACAGCTGGCCGGACATCACCAGCGCTTCCTTGTTCGCCAGCAGGATCTTCTTGCCGGCCCTGGCCGCGGCCAGCGTCGGCGCGAGGCCGGCGGCGCCGACGATGGCGGCCATCACGGTGTCGGTGTCAGGGCTGGAAGCGATCTCGCACAGGGCCGCTTCGCCATACGCGACATCGACCGCCAGTCCGGCCAGCAGGCGCGAGAGTTCGGCGGCGGCTTCAGGCGTGCCGACCACGGCGCGCGCAGGCAGGAAGCGGCGGCATTGCGCGGCCAGCTCCTCGACACGGCTGTGCGCGGAGAGCGCGTACACCTGGTATTGCTCGGGATGACGCGCGAGCACGTCGAGCGTCGAGACGCCGATCGAGCCGGTGGCGCCCAGGATGGTGATGCGTTGCATTTTGAAAAACTCCTTACAGCCAGGCGCCGATCAGTGCCGCCAGCGGCAGTACCGGCACCAGGGCGTCGATCCGGTCGAGCACCCCGCCGTGGCCCGGCAGCAGGTTGCTGCTGTCTTTCATGCCGGCGCGGCGCTTGAGCTGGGATTCGAACAGGTCGCCGACGACACTGGCGGCGACGATCAGGATCAGGGTCAGGTACGTGGCGGCCCAGCCGAGGCTGGCCTGCACGCGCACGGGGAAAGTGTCGGCCAGCGTGTCGCCGGCCAGGGCAACCACCAGCGTGGCGACCGCCAGCACGGCGATGCAGCCGCCGATCGCGCCTTCCCAGGACTTGCCGGGCGAGATCGAGGGCGCCAGCTTGCGCTTGCCGAAGGCCTTGCCCGAGAAGTAGGCGAAGATGTCGGCGCACCAGACGATGGCGAGCACCGACAGCAGGTAGAGCGGCGAATAAGCGTAGAGGGTGACGATGGCGGCGAAGCAGCCTACCAGCGACACCGCATAGGTCAGGCTGAGCAGCGTGTTGGCGCCGCTGTCGAGGGGCGGCAGGCCGATCTTCAGGGAGGGCACGAAGCGCAGCACCCAGACCAGGACCGCGATCACGAACCAGAAGCTGCGGCTGCTGCCGGTATCGGCGACGAAAAAGGTCCAGGCGAAGGCCGCCGTCCAGAACAGGGCGACCAGGGTCGCCTTGCCCGACTTGGGGTTGAACAGGCGGAAGGTCTCCCACACCGCCGCCCCGAAGAAGGCAGTGGCCACCACCGCGAAGGCCGTGTAGTTGTTGGAATACAGGACCGGCAGCAGGACTGCCAGCAGCACGAGCGCGGTGATGATCCGGGTCTTCAGCATCAGGTTTTTTTCTTGGCTACTTGTTCGCCGGTGCGCCCGAAACGGCGCTCGCGGCTCTGGTAAGACGCGATCGCCGCGTCCAGCGACTCGACCGAGAAGTCGGGCCAGTAAGTGTCGGTGAAGTACAGCTCCGAATACGCGAGCTGCCACAACAGGAAGTTCGAGATGCGCTCTTCCCCGCCGGTGCGGATGAACAGGTCCGGCTCGGGCGCATACGCCATCGCCAGGTGCTCCGCCAGCATCTCTTCGGTGAATTCGAGCACGCCGGGATTGGCGGCCACCATCTTGCTGGTCGCCTGCATGATGTCCCAGCGTCCGCCATAGTTGGCGCAGACGGTGACGGTCAGGCGCGTATTGCCGGCGGTGCGGCGCTCGGCGCTGGCGATCATCTCGCGCAGCTTGGCGTCGAAGCGCGACAGGTCGCCGACCACCTTCAGCCGGATGTTATTGGCGTGCATTTTCGAGACTTCGCGCTCGAGCGCGGTCACGAACAGGCGCATCAGCAGCGACACCTCGTCTTCGGGGCGGCGCCAGTTTTCCGACGAAAACGCGAACAGGGTCAGGTACTCCACCCCGCGCAGCACGCAGGCCTCGACCACTCCGCGCACGGCTTCGACGCCCTTCACATGGCCCGCCACGCGCGGCAGCAGGCGCTTGGTCGCCCAGCGGCCATTGCCGTCCATGATGACGGCGATGTGGCGCGGGACGGCCGGCACATCGGGAACTGCAGTCGTCGAACTCTTGAAGATCATAAATCCATTGCCATGACGGCGAATACCGAATCAAAAAAACGGAACTGCCCGCGGCCGGAGCGCGCAGGCTGTTTCGGGTGCTGCACACATTGTCGTGCTTGCGGCGCGCCCATTCAGGCTGGGCGCGCCAGCATATTACACGGTCAGGACTTCTTTTTCCTTTTCCGCGACCATCTTGTCGATGTCGGCGACGAATTTGTCGGTCAGCTTCTGGATGTCATCCGAGGCGCGGCGCTCGTCGTCTTCCGACGCGGTCTTGTCCTTGACCATCTTTTTCAGCTGCTCGTTGGCGTCGCGGCGGATGTTGCGCACGGCAATCTTCGCGTCTTCGGCTTCCGACTTGACCAGCTTGACCATCTCCTTGCGGCGCTCTTCGGTCAGCGGCGGGGTCGGGACGCGCACCAGTTCACCGAAGGTCGACGGGTTCAGGCCGAGGTCGGCATCGCGGATCGCCTTCTCGATGGTGCTCAGCATCTTCTTTTCGTAAGGCTGCACGCCGATGGTACGGGCGTCGATCAGGGTCAGGTTGGCCACGCCGGCCAGCGGCGTCGGCGAACCGTAGTAGTCGACCGTGATGTGGTCGAGGATGCCGGTGTGGGCACGGCCGGTGCGGACCTTGGCGAGGTCGGCGCGCAAGGTTTCGATCGACTTGTTCATGCGCTCTTGCGCATTCTTTTTCACGTCAGCTAAGGACATGCTGCTCTCCTGTTATTGGATATTCGGTGTGGATGACGGTAGGGGCGCTCAGACGTGGACCAGGGTGCCTTCGTCTTCGCCCATGATCACCCGCATCAGGGCGCCCGGCTTGACGATCGAGAACACCTTGATCGGCAGCTTCTGGTCGCGGCACAGGGCGAACGCGGTGGCGTCCATCACCTGCAATTGCTTCGAGATTGCCTCGTCGAACGAGATCGACTCGTAGCGGGTCGCGTTGGCGTCCTTCTTTGGATCGGCAGTATATACGCCATCGACCTTGGTGGCCTTCAGGACGATCTCTGCCGAGATTTCCGAACCGCGCAGCGCGGCGGCGGTATCGGTGGTAAAGAACGGATTGCCGGTGCCGGCGGCGAAGACGACGACCTTGCCCTCTTCCAGGTACTGCAGGGCTTTCGGGCGCACGTAAGGCTCGACCACCTGCTCGATGCCGATGGCCGACATGACGCGCGCGGTGATGCCGACGTGGCGCATGGCGTCGGCCAGGGCCAGCGCGTTCATGACGGTGGCCAGCATGCCCATGTAGTCGGCGGTGGCGCGGTCCATCCCTTGCGCACCCGGCGCGACGCCACGGAAGATGTTGCCGCCGCCGATCACGACCGCCACCTCGACACCCGCCTTGGCCACTTCCGCGACGTCGGCGACCATGCGATCGATGGTGGCGCGATTGATGCCGAACTGGTCGTCACCCATCAGCGCTTCGCCAGACAGTTTAAGGAGGACTCGTTTGTAGGCTGGTTTTGTCATGATGAAGCGCTCTCCTATGTATTGTTTCAAATTCGGGTCCGGCCACGGTCTGCACCTTGGCCTCATCTGCAACAATGTACAGATGGCGGGCGAAACAGCGCGCACGGGCCGAAAGGACCGCGGCGCATCGCCTGGCGCGCGCGTTCACCGATGAACGCCCGCGGTCGTAGGGTGGACTCCCGAGTCCACGCGTGAAGCCTGCGTCACGCTAGCGGCGCAACAGAACGCGGAGACGCAGTCACCGTGCGCGCGTTACGCGTGGGCACAAGTGCCCACCCTACGACGGCGTAAACCGTCAGGTTAAAAAAACGGGCCTCTCGGCCCGCTTTCACATTACTGCTTGTTAGCAGCCATCTGTGCTGCAACTTCTGCTGCGAAGTCGTCGACTTTCTTCTCGATGCCTTCACCCACGACGTACATCGTGAATGCCTTCACCGTGGTGTTGGTCGCTTTCAGCATCTGCTCGATCGACTGCTTGTCGTTCTTCACGAAGGTCTGGTTCAGCAGCGACACTTCTTTCAGGTACTTCTGGACCGAACCTTCGAGGCGCTTGGCCAGGATTTCCGGCGACTGGGCCGGCTTGCCTGCGGCAGCGGCTGCGTCCGCGTCTTCCTGCGCCTTCAGCTGGGCGACCGAACGCTCTTTCTCGATCAGTTCGGCTGGCACGCCTTCGGCCGACAGGGCGACCGGCTTCATCGCGGCGATGTGCATCGCGATGTCCTTGCCGACCTGCTCGTCCGCGCCTTCGTAGTCGACCATGACGCCGATACGGGTGCCGTGCAGGTAGGCAGCCAGCTTGCCGGTGGTTTCGAAGCGCTGGAAGCGGCGCACGGTCATATTTTCACCGATTTTACCGATCAGGGCCGAACGCAGTTCGTCGAAGGTCTGGCCGCCGGCGTCCAGGGCCGCCAGGGCGGCGACGTCGGCAGGGTTGTGCTCGGCGACCAGCTTGGCTGCCAGGTTGGCCATGGCCAGGAAGTCGTCGTTCTTGGCGACGAAGTCGGTTTCGCTGTTGATTTCGACCAGCGCGCCGACGTTGCCGGCGATGTAGCTGGCGACCACGCCTTCGGCGGTCACGCGTGCCGACGCTTTCGATGCCTTGCCGCCCAGCTTGACGCGCAGGATCTCTTCGGCACGACCCATGTCGCCTTCGGCTTCGGTCAGGGCCTTCTTGCATTCCATCATAGGCGCATCGGTCTTCGCGCGCAGTTCGCCCACCATCGCTGCAGTAATTGCTGCCATGTTCTTCTCCTAAATGTGATTCATCGGTGTGGACGCACGCATGACGCCCACTCAATATTCTTGGATGTAATTAATGAAATTCTTTGCTTAAAAAAAGGGGTGCTCAGCAATGGCTCGGCACCCCCTTCTGTGGACCGCGCAGCACGCCGCACGATCCGCCTTTTAAGACTTAAGCCTGCTCGGAGACTTCGACGAAGTCGTCGCCGCCGGCCTTGACCATCTCAACGACTTCGTTGGTGGCGTTGGCACGGCCTTCCAGGATCGCATCGGCCACGCCGCGTGCGTACAGGGTGATCGCCTTCGACGAGTCGTCGTTGCCTGGGATCACGTGGGTCACGCCATCTGGCGAGTGGTTGGTATCGACGATGCCGATGACCGGGATGCCCAGCTTGCCGGCTTCGGTGATGGTGCCCTTGTGGTAGCCGACGTCGACGACGAAGATCGCGTCAGGAATGCCGCCCAGGTCCTTGATGCCGCCGATCGACTTCTTCAGCTTTTCCATTTCGCGCGAGAACATCAGCGCTTCTTTCTTCGACAGCTTCTCGACCGAACCGTCTTCGACTTGCGCTTCCATGTCCTTCAGGCGCTTGATCGAGGTCTTGATCGTCTTGAAGTTGGTCAGCATGCCGCCCAGCCAGCGCTGGTCGACGTAAGGAACACCAGCGCGCTGGGCTTCAGCGGCGATGATGTCGCGCGCCTGGCGCTTGGTGCCGACCATCAGGATGGTGCCGCGGTTGGCCGAGATCTGCTTGATGGTCTTCATCGCATCCTGGTACATCGCCATGGTCTTTTCCAGGTTGATGATGTGGATCTTGTTGCGATGACCGAAGATGAACGGTGCCATCTTTGGGTTCCAGAAACGGGTCTGGTGGCCGAAGTGGATACCGGCTTCCAGCATTTCACGCATAGTAACGGACATGTAATTCTCCAGGGTTAAGTCTTGAATATCGGCCAGTCACCTCGAGGGCACCCTTTGAGGCCGATTTCGCGATTTTGTTTCAATAAAAGGTGTTTGCCCAAACAGCCAACCAAGTAGCCAATCAAGCAACATTGCTGGACCTCAGCCCAAGCAACCCGAGATTCTAGCGGGATTTCGCCCGTCTTTCAAGTGCCCCGTTCGCAATCCGCGTAAGGGTTTCCCTTGTCCTGCCCGCGCTACGAAGGCAGCCTCCCCTTCCGGGCCGGGCAACGGCCTTGTCTATCCTTTATAATGCAGGGAATGATTGCGGGGGCTTCACAGCCCGGCGCGCACAACTTTTACCGAAGCCACTATGTCCATCTCCATCAAAACCCCGGAAGAAATCGAAGGCATGCGCCTGGCCGGCCGCCTCGGCGCCGAAGTGCTCGACTACATCACGCCCTTCGTGAAGGCCGGCGTCACCACCGGCGAACTCGACCGCCTGTGCCACGAATACATGATCAATGTCCAAGGCACCACGCCGGCACCGCTGAACTATGCGCCCCCGGGCTACCCGCCCTTCCCGAAGGCGGTCTGCACCTCGCTCAACGACGTGATCTGCCACGGCATTCCGGGCGACAAGGTACTGAAAAACGGCGACGTGATGAACATCGACGTCACCATCATCACCAAGGATGGCTTCCACGGCGACAACAGCCGCATGTTCTTCATCGGCGAGCCCTCGATCCTGGCCAAGCGCCTGACCGAAGTCACCTACGAGTGCATGTGGCTCGGCATCTCGAAAGTCAAGCCGGGTGCGCACCTGGGCGACATCGGGTACGCGATCCAGCAGCACGCCGAGAAAAACGGCTACAGCGTGGTGCGCGAGTTCTGCGGCCACGGCATCGGCCGCGTCTTCCATGAAGAGCCGCAGGTTCTGCACTATGGCAAGCCGGGCACGCTCGACAAGCTGGAACCGGGCATGATCTTCACGATCGAGCCGATGATCAACGCAGGCCGCCGCGAAATCAAGGAAATGCCGGACGGCTGGACCATCAAGACCAAGGACCGCAGCCTGTCGGCCCAGTGGGAACACATGATCCTGGTGACGGAAACCGGCTACGAAGTGCTGACGACCTCCGCCGGCACGCCGCCGCCGCCCGCCTTCATCACGACGGCGTCCTCCGCCCAGAAAGAAGCCGTCCAGGCCTGAGATCCGCCGTGTCCGCCCTCCTCGACCAGGCCCGCCCGGAACTGAAAGCCCGGCTCAAAACCGAGCGCCAGGCCCTGTTCCACGCCTTCCGCGAGGACGGCAAGCCCGAAAAGCTGCTGCGCGGGCTGCGCCAGTGCGTCGACGACATCCTGGGCGAGGCCTGGGCTGCCGCGCGCCTGCCCGCCCATACGGCCCTGGTCGGGGTCGGCGGCTACGGCCGCGGCGAACTGTTCCCGCACTCCGACGTCGACCTCCTGATCCTGCTTGGCGCCCCGCCCGACGCCATTACCCAGGCCAAGCTCGAATCGCTGGTGCAGCTGCTGTGGGACCTCGGCCTCGAGATCGGGCACAGCATCCGCACGGTCGACGAGTGCATGAGCGAGTCGGCCGCCGACATCACGGTGCAAACCAGCCTGCTCGAAGCGCGCCTCGTGTCGGGCGACGCCGCCCTGTTCGACCAGCTGCAGCAGCGCTACCAGGAAGCCCTCGACCCGCGCGCCTTCTTCCAGGCCAAGACCGCCGAGATGCGCCTGCGCCATGCGAAGTACGAATACACGGCCTTTGCGCTGGAGCCGAACTGCAAGGAAAGCCCGGGCGCGCTGCGCGACCTGCAGGTGATCCTGTGGGTGGCCAAGGCCGCCGGCCTGGCCAATACCTGGGGCCAGTTCGCCACGCGCGAACTGATCACCCATGAGGAAGCGCGCCAGCTGATGGAGAAGGAGCGCGCCTTCAAGGACATCCGGGTGCGCCTGCACCTGTACACCGGGCGGCGCGAAGACCGCCTGCTGTTCGACGTGCAGACGGCGATTGCCGAGACCTTCGGCCTGACCAGCGACGCGCCCGGCGAAGGCGCGCGCCGCGCCTCGGAATACCTGATGCAGCGCTACTACTGGGCCGCCAAGACGGTGACCCAGTTGAATACGATCCTGCTGCAGAACATCGAAGCGCTGCTGTTCCCCCAGCCCTCGGTGCCGGTGCCGATCAACGCCTGCTTCAACGAGGTCAACGGCTTCATCGACATCGCCCGCGACGACACCTTCGAGACCACCCCGAGCGCGCTGCTCGAGATCTTCGTGGCGATGACCGAGCGCCCCGAGATCAAGGGCATGACCGCGCGCACCACGCGCGCGCTCTGGCACGCGCGCAACCTGATCGACGAGGCCTACCGGACGGACCCGGTCAACCGTGCCCACTTCCTGCGCATCCTGAAGGCGCCGGTGGGCCTGGTGCACGCGCTGCGCCGCATGAACGACATGGGCATCCTGGGGCGTTACCTGCCCAACTTCCGGCGCATCGTCGGCCAGATGCAGCACGACCTGTTCCACGTCTACACGGTGGACCAGCACATCATGATGGTGGTGCGCAACCTGCGCCGCTTCACGATGAGCGAGCACGCGCACGAATACCCGTTCTGCAGCCAGCTGATCGCCAATTTCCGCGACCGCTGGCTGCTGTACGTGGCCGCCCTGTTCCACGATATCGCCAAGGGCCGCGGCGGCGACCATTCGCTGCTCGGGAAAGAGGACGCCCTCGAATTCTGCCGCGATCACGGCATCAACGACGCGGACACGGAGCTGGTGGTGTTCCTGGTGGAGCAGCACCTGACGATGTCGCAGGTCGCGCAGAAGCAGGACCTGTCCGACCCGGACGTGATCGAAGGATTCGCCGCCCTCGTCAAGGACGAGCGCCACCTGACCGCCCTCTACCTGCTGACGGTCGCGGACATCCGCGGCACCAGCCCCAAGGTGTGGAATGCCTGGAAGGCGAAGCTGCTGGAGGACCTGTACCGGATCACCCTGCGCGTGCTCGGCGGCGAGCCGCATTCGGCCGACCGCGAGCTGCGCATGCGCCAGCAGGAAGCCCTCGCCACGCTGCGCCTGTTCGGGCTGCCGGCGAACGCGCACGAGGCGCTCTGGGACCAGCTCGACGTGGTGTATTTCCTGCGTCACGACGCTTCCGACATCGCCTGGCAGACCCGATTCCTGCACGACAAGCTGAAAAGCGAGAAACCGGTGGTCAAGGCGCGCCTGGCGCCGATCGGCGAAGGCTTGCAGGTGGCCGTCTACGTGAAGGACCAGCCGGACCTGTTCGCGCGCATCTGCAGCTATTTCGACCGCAAGAACTTCAGCATCCTCGACGCCAAGATCCACACCACGCGCGACGGCTACGCCCTCGACAGCTTCCTCGTCACCGAGGAAAACTTCGCCAGGCACTACCGCGACATCATCAGCCTGATCGAGCACGAGCTCTCCCGGCTGCTGGAGGAGCAGGCGCCGCTGCCGCCGCTATCGCCAACTCCGCGCGCGCGCCTGTCGCGCCTGTCGCGCCACTTCCCGGTCGCGCCCAGCGTCGAACTGCGTCCCGACGAGCGCGGCCAGCACTACCTGCTCTCGATTGCCGCCAACGACCGTACCGGCCTGCTGTATGCGATCGCCAGCGTGCTCGCCCGCTACCGCATCAATGTGCACACGGCCAAGATCATGACCCTGGGCGAGCGCGTCGAGGACGTGTTCCTCGTCGACGGCAGCAGCCTGAACAATCCGCGCGTGCTGGTCCAGCTCGAAACCGAGCTGCTCGACGCGCTGGCGATCTGACCAATCAGCTTCACTTCGATTGCCTCACTTAACCGTTTTTTGCTTTTTCCTTCTTTCGACCTATGACCGAACCGCTCCGCCTCTCCAAACGAATGTCCGAACTCGGCCTGTGCTCGCGCCGCGAAGCCGATGAATGGATCGCCCGCGGCTGGGTGCGGGTCGACGGCAAGGTCGTCTCGGAACTGGGCAGCAAGGTGCTGCCCAGCCAGCGCATCACCGTCGAGCGCCAGGCCGCGGCCGAGCAGAGCAAGCGCGTGACCATCCTCATCAACAAGCCGATGGGCTATGTGTCGGGCCAGGCCGAGGACGGCTATACGCCGGCGGTGGCCCTGATCAAGCCCGAAAACCGCTGGGCCGAGGACACGGCGCCCGAGCAGTTCCACCCTACCCAGCTGCGTTCGCTGGTGCCGGCCGGCCGGCTCGACATCGATTCGGTGGGCCTGCTGGTACTGACCCAGGACGGGCGCGTCGCCAAGCAGCTGATCGGCGAGACCACCGACATCGACAAGGAATACCTGGTGCGGGTGCAGTACACCAAGCCCGGCAAGCTGCCCGACAGCGACCTGAAAAAGCTGAACCACGGCCTGTGGATGGACGGCAAGCCGCTGCTGCCGGCCAAGGTGCGCTGGCAGAACGAGGACCAGCTCAGTTTTACCCTGCGCGAGGGAAAAAAGCGCCAGATCCGCCGCATGTGCGACATGGTCGGCCTGAAGGTGGTCGGCCTGAAACGCGTGCGGATCGGGCGCGTCAAACTGGGCGACCTGCCGGTCGGGCAGTGGCGCTACCTGCAGGCGGACGAGCAGTTCTGAGGCCGGCGCTCCACCCTACGCGGCCGAGGCTTCCCGCTTCGGCACCGTCGCCGGCTTGGCGGCACCCTTCTTCTTCGGCTTGCGCCGGAACTTCAGCCAGACGACGATCCCGGTCACAAAGAACGCCAGCGGTGCCAGGCCGAGCAAGCTGATGAAGAGCTTGCCGGCCGCGCCGAAGGCTTCGCCGCTGTGCAGCGGGAACAGCGCGGCCAGGAAGCGATCGCCGCCGCTGCCGCGCAGCGGGTCGGCCACGCGCAGGACGCTGCCGTCGCGGGCGTCGATGCTGATCCGGGTCGCGCCCGGCCCCTGGCGCAGCTCGCCCGGCTGGCGCACCCGCACTTCCCAGGGCTGGCTGGCGCCGGCCGGGAAATTCACCCGCCCGACCCTGGCCTCGGGATAGCGCGCCTGGGCCGCCGCCATGGCCTCCGCCAGCGACAGCGCGGGCAAGGCGGTGCTGCTCCGGTTGACCGGCTTGTCGTTGGGCGTGACCGTCGCCACCGTCCCGACTAGCGGCGCCACCCAGGCCGGCATGTTGAAGTGCACCCCCGAGAAGGCCATGAACAGCAGCGGCGGCGCGCACAAGGCGCCCGCCGAGCGGTGCAGCTGGAAGCTGAAACGCGGCCAGGAGCCGCCGAAACGTACCGACAGGGCATGCACGATCGCCGAGCGCGTCATGCGCGGCCACCAGATCACGATGCCCGTCAGCGTCATCAGGGCCAGGGCCACGCCCTGCACGGCAATCACGACCTTCCCGGCCTCGCCGGACAGCAGGTAGCGGTGGAAGTGGAACAGGGTCGGCACCAGCAGCGGCCGCGACAGCCCCGCCTCGCCCCAGTTGCGCTCGCCCAGCACAGCGAGATTGGCCGGATCGACCATCACCTGGCGCGTCACCGCCTGCTCCCAGTTCGAGGCCGGCTTGCCCGGCCGGTACCAGGCGACGTACACCTCGCCGGCCCGTTCGGGCAGCATCAGCATCGACGGCTTGCCGTAGCGGGCATCGGCCGCCAGCAGGTCGTGCACGGCCTGGGCCTGGGCGGGCCGTACGCGCAGCGGTTCGCCTTCGCGCATGGCAGGCGGCGGCGCCACATGCAGCAGGCCGGGATTGAGCAGCGCGTCGAGTTCGTGCACCCAGCTCAAGGCCGCGCCGGTCAAGCCCTGCAAGACCAGGATGGTGCCGAAAATGAGGCCGGTCCACAGGTGGACGGTACGAAAAAGTGGTTTCATGAAAAAGATTGGATGAGAATCGTTCGCAACAACTTGTATTTGCGAATGTTAATCGTTATCATTTGCGATTGTACATTGCAAATTGGCAAACCGCCTCATCACCGGGAGAATAATGAAGAAACTGAAGCCGCTGCCCCTCGCCGTCGCCACCGCCTGCTCGCTGATGGTCCTCTCCCCCGCCTACGCCCAGCAGACCGACGCTGAAACCGAGGGCATGGCTTCCGTGGTGGTGACCGCCACCCGCGGCGCCAAGGCAGTCGACAAGATCCCGGGCGCGGTCACGGTGATCGGCCAGAAGGACCTGTCGATGCAATACCAGGTCGCCGACGATCCGTCGGCGGCGCTGGCGACGTTTGTTCCCGGCTATGCGCCGAGCCGCCAGAAGATGAGCTCGACCGGCGAATCGCTGCGCGGGCGCCAGCCGCTGATCCTGCTCGACGGCATTCCACAATCGAATCCGCTGCGCGCCGGCATGCGCGAAGGGTATTTCGCCGACAGCGCCATCATCGAACGCATCGAAGTCATCAGCGGCGCCTCGGCCGTCCAGGGCATGGGCGCGACCGGCGGCATCATCAATTACATCACGAAGTCGCCCAAGACCAACGGCACGCAGGTCGGCGTCAATGCGCGCGCCTCGACCCAGTTCCGGTCCGACAATCTCGACTGGAAGACCGGCGTCTCGGTCACCCACAAGAACGACGACTTCGACATGCTCGGCTACGCGAGCGTGCAGCGCCGCGGCATGAGCTACGACGGCCGCGGGCGCCGCGTCGGCATCGACAACGTGCAGGGCGACACCCTGGACACCCACGGCCACGACCTGTTCGTCAAACTCGGCAAGGACTTCGGCGACCAGCGGATTCAATTGACGCTGAACCGCTTCAACATGCAAGGCGACGGCGACTACCGGAATGCGCCGGGCGTGGTGGTCGAAGGCGTGCCGACCAGCTCCGTGCGCGGCACCCCCGAAGGCCTGCCGCCGGAAAACAAGGTGACCAGCACCAGCCTCGATTATCGCCACGCCAACCTGGCCGGCGGCGCCTTCACCGCCCAGCTTTTCAAGCAGGACTTCGAAGCCCTGTATGGTTCGACCCAGGTCGCCACCTTCCAGGACCCGGCCATCGATCCGACCCGCAAGTTGTGGGACCAGTCGCACATCGTCGCCGACAAGCTCGGCTCGCGCATCACCTGGGTGCGTCCGGACGCCTTCGTCCAGGACCTCGAGCTGACGCTCGGCCTCGACCTGCTGCGCGACCATACGCTGCAACGCCTCGCGACCACCAACCGCACCTGGGTGCCGGAACTGAAGTTCGAGTCGCACGCGCCTTTCGTCCAGCTCGAATACGAATTCGGCCCGGTGACGGTACGCGGCGGCCTGCGCCACGAGAACGCCAAGCTCGACGTCGACACCTACACCACCCTGGCCGCCTACAACGGCGGCCAGCGGGTCGAAGGCGGTTCGACCGAATTCTCGAAGGCGGTCAAGAACATCGGCGCCGTCTGGCGCTTCGCCCCCGAATGGTCGGCGTTTGCCGGCAGCTCCGAAGGCTTCGGCCTGCCGGATGCCGGCCTGGTGCTGCGCGGCGTGAACATCCCGAACCAGTCGGTCTCGAACCTGATCAACCTGCAGCCCATCGTCACCCGCAACAACGAGATCGGCATCAACTGGCGCGGCGCCCGCGGCCAGGTCGGCCTGTCGCGCTACGATTCGCGCTCCAAGCTCGGCAGCGTGCTGCGCATCACGGCGGGGGTCGGCCGGGTCGAGCGCCTGCCGACCGTCGTCAAGGGCTGGGAAGTGAGCGGCGACTGGCGTCCGACGAAGGACTGGTCGGTCTTCGGCAACTACGCCCGCACCGATGGCAAGACGGCCGCCACCCAGGGCGCCCCGCTCGATCTCGCGCTGGGCGCGCGCACCCAGGGTCCGAACAAGGCCGTGCTCGGCACCGACTGGCGCCCGCTGCCCGGCGCCCAGCTGCGCCTGCAGGCGACCCACCTGTTCGACCGCGACATCAACATCGGCCGCAGCGTCGGCGCCACCAAACTCGAGGAACACTTCAAGGGCTATACCCTGGTCGACCTGGCATCGAGCATGGATACCGCGTATGGCCGCATAGGTGTGAGCATCGAGAACCTGCTCGACAAGCAGTACGTCGGCTACTACTCGCAATCGGCCGCCGCCCTCGACGCCGGCAACACCTATGCGGGCCGCGGGCGGACCCTGGCCGTGACCTGGAGCCGGATGTTTTGATGGGCGCGTCGGACCGGCGCTCACGCGCCGATCACGTGGAGCCCGATATCCGCGAACAGGTGCGCCGCCATCGCATGCTCGAGCCCATAGCGCCAGTACAGGATGCCAAAGGCGATCCCGCCGATGGCATTGAGCAGGATGGCGCGCGAAACGACGACCGGCGTCAGCGGCCAGGCCTGGGCCGTCGCCGGCAGGTGGAGCAAGCCGAACACCAGCGCCGCGACCACGACGCCGAGCAGGACGAGCCCGACACCCGGCGCATGCTTGCGCCCGGACAGCTTCCACGCCGCCCAGACGACGAGCGTCATCAGGAACAGGCGGCACATCAGTTCCTCGGTGATGCCTCCATACAGGCTGGCGAGCGCCCTCTTCCATAATGCGATCGTTTCCTCCGGCGGTGCGGAGAGAGGCGGCAGGTAGGCCTGGAACCCCAGGTCGAGCACCTTGATCAGTCCGCCCGCCAGCAGGCCGGTGGCGCAGGCGACCAGCCAGGTCCGCGCCACGAAGGCCGGCATCGCGCTGCGGTAGGCCAGCGCCCGCGCGAACGGCGCGTCGAAGCCGATGTCGCTGCCGCAGCGCAAGCCGATCCAGGCCAGCAGCAGGAGCAAGGCGCCGCCCTGCACGAACTGCGCCAGCGCGAAGACCGGCAGCGGCACCGGGATGCGCGCTGCCAGCGCCGGCTGCATCGCGAACACATACGGCAGCACCGCCAGCGTGGCCAGCGCGCCGCACAGCGCCAGCAGGAGCGCCAGGCGCAACTGCGGGCGACGTGTCGTGGTCACCTCATTCACCGGCACGTTCCAGCCGCTTGAAGCGGACCATGGACCGGAAACGACGCCGGAGGCTCCGGGTACGGCACGGCGGCGAGAGCGAGCGATACAGGCACCATCGCGCCGCATGGATCGAAGGTCGATTTGTTCATCTCATGATTCCTTTCCGGGTCCCCTGGAGAGATCGATTGCCGACGCCACGATGTCCTGCACGACGGCGGGGTTCAAGCAAGACAAGATGGCCGGTCTTCGCGCCGCGGCGGTCGGCGCGCACCCTGAAGGCCTTGCCGGCGTCGATGTTTCGATTAGTCTCCGATGAGATATTCATCGAAATACTAAGGCAGTACTGTCGGGCTATCAATACGCACGACATCGGGGCCGGGGCAGGCCGGCCCGGCCAAAAT
The DNA here is from genome assembly GCF_042653325.1 of Massilia sp. GCM10023247. NCBI lineage: Bacteria > Pseudomonadati > Pseudomonadota > Betaproteobacteria > Burkholderiales > Oxalobacteraceae > Massilia > Massilia sp. GCM10023247. Next base: position 163,693 of record NZ_JBHSIB010000006.1, on the reverse strand, counting down.
CCGCCATATTGACGGCCCCTTTCACGATTGCATGTTCTGTTGGCGTGGCGTAGCATGCAACGGCTTGCCGCCGGTCACGAGCTGGCGGTGCGACATTTTTCAACAAGGAAGATAAATGAAAACGGAAATCCTGCCGTACAGCCAGACCCGGTCCTTCATGACCATTGCGCTGATCGAGTTGTGGGAGCGCTTCGGCTATTACGGCATGCAGGCGCTGATCGTGTACTTCATGGTGCAGCGCATGGGCTTCGAAGACAGCCGCGCCAACCTGGTCTGGGGCGCCGCCGCGGCCCTGATCTACGTCGCACCCGCCATCGGCGGCTGGATCGGCGACAAGGTGCTCGGCACCCGCCGCTGCATGATCCTCGGCGCCATCATCCTGACCCTCGGCTATGCGCTGATGTCGATACCGACCGTCAACACCTGGTTCCTGTTCTCGGCGCTCGGCGTGATCGTGGTCGGCAACGGCCTGTTCAAGCCGAACACCGCCAACCTGGTGCGCAAGATCTACGAAGGCGACGACTCGAAAATCGACAGCGCCTTTACCATCTACTACATGGCCGTGAACGTCGGCTCGACCTTCTCGATGCTGGCCACCCCTGCCATCAAGGACTATGTCAACGCCACCTGGGGCAATGAGCTGGGCTGGCACGTCGCCTTCTCCGTATGCAGCGTCGGCCTGATGATCGGCCTGCTGACCGTGATGCTGATGCGCGCCACCATCCGCCACGTCGGCTCGCTGCCGGACGACATGCCGCTCGACAAGGGCAAGCTGGCGATGGTGCTGGCGGGCGGCGTGGTCGCCGTCGGCCTGTCGGCCGTCATCCTGCAATACCAGAGCCTGGCGCGCATCTTCGTCTACCTGGCCGGCGTCGTGGTGCTGGGCATCTTCGCCCACCTGATCCGCAAGAGCGAGCCGAGCGAACGCGCGGGCCTGATCGCCGCCCTGGTGCTGACGCTGCAGACCGTGTTCTTCTTCATCTTCTACCAGCAGATGTCGACCTCGCTGTCGCTGTTCGCGCTGCGTAACGTCGACCTCGAATTCACCGTGCTCGGCGCGCACCTGTGGACCTGGTCGCCGGCGCAGTTCCAGGCCCTGAACGCGATCTGGATCATGGTGCTGTCCCCGGTGCTGGCCTGGATGTACACCCGCGCCGGGCGTACCGGTTCCGACCTGTCGATCGCCGGCAAGTTCGCGCTCGGCTTCGCGGTGGTCGCCGCCGGCTTCTTCACCTATGGCTTCGCCGGCCACTTCGCGGTCGACGGCCTGACCTCGTCGTGGATCATGATCGCCGGCTACGGCCTGTATTCGCTGGGCGAACTGCTGGTCTCCGGCCTCGGCCTGGCGATGGTGGCGCGCTACGTGCCGGCCCGCATGGGCGGCTTCATGATGGGCGCCTATTTCGTGGCCAGCGGCATTTCGCAATACCTGGGCGGCGTGGTGGCGAACTTCGCCAGCGTCCCGCAAGGCATGACCGACCCGCTGCAGACGCTGCCGATCTACACCAGCCTGTTCAACAAGCTGGGCATCGCCGCCGTGCTGTGCACCCTGATCGCGCTGGCCGTGCTGCCGATGATGCGCAAGCTGACGGCGGCGCACCACGCGCACCAGTAACACATGTCGCATGCAAGGGCCGGTTTTCCGGCCCTTTTTTCATGGGGAATCCAGATGACGATCCTGAACACCGAACGGCTGCGGCTCGAGCCGATCGACGACCGCCACTTCGACGGCCTGCAGGCGATGAACCGGCTGCCCGAGGTGATGCGTTTCATCACGGGCGAACCGGAGACGCCCGAACGCACGCGCGAGATGATCGCGCTCGTCAAGGAGCGCTGGGCTCGCTACGGCTTTTCGTGGTGGGCCTTCATCGAACGCGAAAGCGGGGAGCTGGTCGGCGCCGGCTGCATCCAGTACCTGGGGCGCGATCCCGCCAACCCGCACGAGATCGGCTGGCGCCTGGTGCCGCGCTGCTGGGGACAGGGACTGGCGCTGGAGGCGGCGCAGGCAATGGCCGGCTGGGCCTTCGACACCCTGGATGCGCCGGAGTTGTACGCTGTCCGCGATCCGGAAAACGCCGCTTCGGCAAAATTGATGGAGCGGCTCGGGATGCGTTACCGCGGCCTGGAAGACTGGTACGGCCGCCCGCACGCGGTCCATGCCCTCACGCGCGCGCAGTGGCAGGAGCGCGGTGTTAAGCGCGCTGCGCCACCAGTGCCAGCAGCGCGTCCGGATTGACCGGTTTGACCAGGTAGTGGTCGAAGCCGGCGGCCTGCGCCCTGGCGCGGTCCTCGGCCTGGCCGTAACCCGACAGGCCGATCGCCACCGGCGCGGCGCCGTTCTCGGCAGCGCGCAGGCGCCTCAGCACTTCCAGCCCGTCCATGCCCGGCAGGCCGATGTCGCAGATGACGACGTCGAAGGCTTCGGCCAGCAGCAGTTCGAGCCCGCCCTGCCCGTCGTGCGCCATGCGCACATCATGCCCTTCCATGTCGAGGAAGGCCTTCAGGGTGTCGGCGGCATCGGGATTGTCCTCGATCACCAGCACCCGGCACGGAGGCGTTTGCGCCCCGCGCTCGGCGGGCGCCGCGGCCTGCGGCAATGCGCAGGCCGGCAGGCGCAGGACGAAGCGGCTGCCCAGGCCGACGCCCGGGCTTTCGGCCCGGATCGTCCCGCCATGCATCGTCACCAGGTTGCGTACCACGTTCAGTCCCACGCCCAGGCCGCCTTCGGAGCGCGCCAGCGAGCGCGGCCCCTGGGTGAACAGGTCGAAGATGTGCGGCAGCACCTCGGGCGCGATGCCGGTGCCGTTGTCGGAGACGGTCGCGACCACTTCGCCATCGACGGCGGCGACCTCCAGGGTGATCATGCCGCCGTCGCCGGTGTACTTGGAGGCATTCCCGAGCAGGTTGGAAAACACCTGGGCCAGGCGCACCCGGTCGCCACAGGTGCCGAGCGGTTCTGCCGGCAACTGCACCTCGAGGTGCTGGCCGCGTTCGCGCACGCGCGGCAGCACGGTTTCCACCGCCTGGTCGACGACTTCGGTGAGGGCCAGCGGTTCGCGCGTGATCGTGATCTTGCCGCTGCTGATGCGGGCGGCGTCGAGCAGGTCGTCGAGCAGGCTCGCCATGTGGTCGACCTGGCGCCGGATGACCTTCGAGAAATTCAGTACCTGGGGCGAGGCGCTGGTCGAGCGCTCCAGCAGCATCGACGACATGCTGATCGGCACCAGCGGGTTGCGCAGCTCGTGCGCCAGCATGGCCAGGAATTCGTTCTGGCGCCGGTTGGTGGCCTCGGCCTCGTCGCGCAGGCTCTGGTCGTTGAGCGCGGCCAGCACCAGGTGTTCGTTGGCCTCGCGCAGGCGCACTACGCTGCGCTCGAGCTCTTCCTTGTCGCGCAGGGCCGCGCGCAGGCGCGCGACCTCGCTCTCGAGGCCGCCGATATGGCGCAGCAGCGCCTCGGTATAGGCGTCGGCCTGGGTCACGACCGGGTCAAGGGAACGTTGCATCGAGCCGGATTCGTCTTCCTGGAACATTCCCTCTCCTCTTCATGGGTTGCCCACGCCGCGGCCTGGCCCGCCACCGAGCACGCCGGCCACTTCGGTGGGCAATTCTTCCACCTCGATGCCGGCATCGGTGATCCGGTACTCGCGCAAATCCTGGCTGTGGTTGGCACCACGCACCTTCACGACGGTCATGAATTTGTGCAGCCTGCCGTCGACCTCGGCGTAGCGCAGGGCCAGCACCGCGTCGGTCAGGTAGGAAATGTTCGCATGGCTCAGCTTGAGCTCGGTGAACACGTCGTCCTGCCCGATGGTGACGATCGCGCTCACGCCTTTCTTGGCGACCGTCGACAGCACGCGGAACACGGCCTGGCGCAGGTCGGTATGGAATTCGGGCGCCATGTACAGCCCGAACTCCGACAGCGAATCGATCACCAGGCGCCTGGCGCCGGTGCGTTCGATCGTGTGCATCAGCTCGTCGATCAGTTCGTCCACGGTCAGGTCGAGCAGGCGGCTCTCGACCACCGTCACGTCGCCGCGCTGCACCATGTCGGCCAGTTCGGCGTTGCGCAGGCGCGGCGTGCCCTTTTCGAAGTACACGGCGACGCCCTTCTCGCCCAGGCGCGCGCCCTCCTGCAGGAAGCGGGTGGCGATGATGGTCTTGCCGGCGCCGGTCGGGCCTACCACCAGCATCGTATGACCCTGCGGCAGGCCGCCGTGCATCATGGCGTCCAGGCCCGGCACGCCGGTCGAGATGCGGCAGGGCTCGCGGTCGATTTCGCCGCCCGGCTGGCGGTCGTCGGCCAGCGCGGGCAGGATGCGCGGGTAGACCCGCAGGCCGTCGTCGGTGATGCGGAAATTGTGCGAGCCCGACAGGTGGGCGCGGCCGCGCATCTTCATGACGCGCATCTTGCGCACCACCGTGTTGTGCTCGTGCACCTGATTCAGCGACAGCATGCCGTCGGCCACCGTCATGATCGGGTTCGCTTCCGGGTCGGTACTGGCGTACTCGCCGATCAGGAAGGTGGTCGCCTGCCAGCTCGTCATGCGCGTGCCCAGTTCCTGGATGAAGTACTGGAGGTCGGCCACGCCCTCGTTGCCGGATTTCGCCGTCTGCACCACCGAGCGGAACGAATCGACGAACACGAGCGAGGGCGAAAACTCTTCGACCTCGGCCATGATGCGTTCGAGCACGCCGGAAAAATCGCCCGTGCGCAGGCTCTCGCTCAGGTTCACGTAGCGGATCGCGGGACCGACCTTGGTCACGTCGAAGAACGAAAACTGCTGCTGGTAGCGCAGCATCTTGAGCGGGGGCTCGCCCAGCACGGTAAAGAACAGCGCGCGCCGCTCGGGGTTGGCGAGGGCGAACATGATCTGGTGGGCGAACGTCGTCTTGCCGCTGCCCGGAGGACCGGCGACCAGGTTGAACGAGAATTCGGGCAGTCCCCCGCCGAGAAGAGTGTCCAGTCCAGGGACCCCTGTGTTCAACAGGCCCAAGCTTACTTTGTCGGTCATTTACTTCTGCTCCTGTCCATGCTTCTGCTCGTCCGCGCCCGCCGATGCGACCTGTAACAGCTGTTTCGTTAGCGCTTCGCCGATCAAATTGCCCAGCAGCGTGGTGAAAGTACCAAGCAAGGCGCCGTTCGCCGCCTCCGCATACTCGGGTCCTATCTCGTTCAGGGTTCTGGTCAGGGACGTGAACAGGTCAGCCAGCGGACGCGCGCTGTCGCAGGTAGCCAGGCCTTCGAAGCGCACGCTCGAGAGGCGCAGTGCGCGCCCGAAGAGCGCGCAGAAGCCGCTCTCGCCGATCAGGGGCGTGAGCTGTACGCTCAGGCGCAGCCAGGGCTGCACCAGGGCGGCGACGGCCGGAACCTCGCCCCCGGCTGTTCCCGGGTGGCTGGGCCTGCTCGTCGCGTCGGCATCGTTTGTCGACCGTGGCCGCCGGCCTTCGTTGTGGTCCATGCTCGCTGTTCAGCTGTCGTTCGTTATTGTTCCGCCTGCCTTGTGGCCGGCTGGCCCACGATTATAAGGGCAATGTGAACAATTTTTACAAAAGAATACGCCTGCAGCGCGCAACGGTGGCGCAGCGCTGCTCCCATCCGTCAAAACTTGCTAGCCGTACTAGTTTCCCTGCGACATAATGCAAATCAGCAAACGGCATGTTTTTAACATAAGGATGGAAAGATGATGCAGACGAAGCTCGGGGCCGCGCTGTGCGTGGCGGGACTCATCGTGGCCAACGGCGCGCTGGCGGCTGGCGCCGCAGCGCCTGCGGCAACAGCCACTGCCGCGCGCGCCGCGTCCAAGGGTGCGGCAAGCGCCGCGGCGGACCGGGCCTTTGCCGCGATCCACCAGGCCGAGTGGACATGGCGTGTGGAACAGCGCCTGGCCAGCGACGAAGGCGCGCGCGGCCGGGTGCGGCCCGAACTGCCGCGCGTCGACGCCGCCAGCCAGGCCCGGCGCCTGGCCTACTGGCAGGACGTGCTGCGCCGCCTGGACGGCATCGCCCCGAACGCGCTGTCGGCGCCGCAGCGCATCAATTACCAGGTCTACCGCGCCCAGATCGCCGCCTTCGTCGAGGAATTGCGCTTCCGCGAGTACGAAGCGCCCGTCAATGCCGACAGCGCCTTCTGGACCGACGTGACCTATGGCGCGCGCCAGCCGTTCGCAGAGCTCGACGATTACCGCAACTACCTCCGGCAGCTGGCCAGCCTGCCCCGTTATTTCGACGAGCAGCTCGCCAACATGCGCGCCGGCCTGGCGCGCGGCTTCACGCCGCCGAAAGTCACCCTCAAGGGCCGCGACGCCGCCCTCGCCTCGGTGGCCGGCGCCAAGCCCGAGGACACCGTCTTCTTCACGCCCTTCAAGGACATGCCGGCGTCGATCCCGGCCGCCGAGCAGGCCTCGCTGCGCGCCCAGGCCGTGACCGCCATCCGCGAGCAGGTGCAGCCGGCCTATGCCGGCGTATTGACATTCATGCGCGAGCAGTACATGCCGGGCGCGCGCGAAGCGCTCGCGGCCGAGAGCCTGCCCGACGGCAAAGCCTATTACCAGTCGAAGATCGTCGAGTACACGACGACGCACATGAGCGCCGACGAGATCCACCGCATCGGCCTGGCCGAAATGGCGAAGATCCGCGCCGAGATGGCGGCCGTCATCGCCCAGACCGGCTTCAAGGGCGACCTGCCCGCCTTCCTCCAGTACCTGCGCACCGATCCGCGTTTTTATGCGAAGACGCCCGAAGAGCTCCTGATGCGCGCTGCCTGGACGGCGAAGAAATTCGACGCCAAGGCCGGCCAGTATTTCGGCTACCTGCCGCGCCAGCGCTTCGCGATCCGCCCGGTACCAAGCGACCAGGCGCCCTACTACACGGCCGGACGCGGCGGCCCAGGCGTCTACCTCGTCAACACCTATAACCTCCCGGCGCGCGCGCTCTACAGCCTGCCGGCGCTGACCCTGCACGAGTCGGCGCCCGGCCACGCCTTCCAGATGCCGGTCGCGCTCGAGCAGAAAGGCGTGCCGCCGTTCCGCCGCGCCTACATCTCGGCCTTCGGCGAAGGCTGGGCCCTGTACACCGAGCGCCTGGGCGTCGAGATGGGCATGTACGAGACGCCCTACGAGGTGTTCGGCATGCTCAGCTACCAGGCCTGGCGCGCCTCGCGCCTGGTGGTCGACACGGGGATCCACGCCAAGGGCTGGACGCGCGAGCAGGCGCAGGCCTACCTGAGCGAAAACACCGCCCTGTCCAGCCACGAGGTGGAAACCGAAGTCGACCGCTACATCTCCTGGCCGGGCCAGGCGCTGTCCTATTACCTGGGGCAGATGGCGATCATGGAAGCACGCGCGAAAGCGGAACGGGCGCTGGGACCGAAGTTCGACATCCGCCACTTCCACGACACCGTGCTGCAGCTCGGTTCGGTGCCGCTGCCGGTGCTGGCAAGCCGGATCGACCGCTTCATCGCGGAAGGCGGGCCGAGCCCGTATCCGAAGGATCGCTGAACCGGGGCCGGTCGAACGCTCTCACGCCCGGCACCCGCGAACGCGCACGCTGGTTGACCGTGCTGCTGCTCATGCTGGGCGGCAGCACGGTGCTCGCCCTGGCTTGAAGGCCTCCTAGTCCCGCGACAGCGTCGCGTACATCAGCGCGATCCACTCCTCGAGTTGTCGCTCGTAGAGCTTGTCGTCCCGGCCCCATAGACTGTTGACCGCCATGCCCCGGATCAGGTTCAGGGTGAGGTTGAGGACAGTCTCGGCACGTTCGGGCCGCATGCCCGCTTCGACGAAGGTCTTGAGCCAGATTCCATTCACGGTTTGGCGGTACTCCTGCATGACCGGCAAGAGGCGCGCCATCAACGCCGGGTCGGTGCGCGCGACCATGACCACCTCCAGAGCCGCGGTGAAAGGCCAGTCGAAATAGATGCTCAGGCAATCGGTCACGAAGCCTTCGATGGGCGCTTTCGCCGCCTCGGCCGTGTTCGCGCGCTTCTGGCCACGAACGGCGGCGGCCTGGTAGACGGCCGCGGTGGCCGCCACCAGCAACTCCTCCTTCGAAGCGAAATGGTGCATCAGCGCGCCGTTCGACATCTGGGCGCAACTGGCGACCTCCTTGGTGGTCAGGCCGCCGTATCCCTTGCGGATCAACACGTCGATGGCGGCCGCCAGCAACCGCTCGCGGGCTTCGCGCGAACGGTCTTCCTGGCTGCGGCGCTGCCCCAGGGCAGGCTCACGGGCAGCCCCGGCCTCCCCCTCGCCAGCGACGACGGAGGGGCGGTACGCGTCCAGGTTGCTGGCGGAAGTCGTGGAATTGGCTGGAAAGGTGAGCATGCTTTTCCGATAAGAGTGAGCGCGCAATTATAGCTGGGGGAGATCCTGCAAAGCGACCTGATCCGCGGAGCACGCGTCCGATCCCTCCCCGCGCCTCGCCGACATTTCCGCACATGTTACTTACAAACCGCTTGCTCTGTTTTTATAAAGGAGTACACTCAATGAAAATTCACCACAACGGAGACAGGCATGAACTTCATTCGCAATGCGTGGTACGTGGCGTGCTGGAGCGCCGAAGTAAAAGTTGGCGCGATGTTCAACCGGCGCCTGCTCGATGAACCGGTCGTCTTTTTCCGCAAGCCGGACGGCAGCGCGGTCGCCCTCCAGGACCGCTGCCCGCACCGCTTCGTACCCCTGCACATGGGAACCATCCGGGGCGACCGTATCGAATGCGGCTACCACGGATTGCAGTTCGACTGCAGCGGCAGCTGCGTCAAGAACCCGCATGGAGACGGCAAGATCCCGGCAGCCGCCAGGGTGCGTTCCTACCCAGTGCAGGACAAGCACGGCTTCCTCTGGATATGGATGGGCGACGGCGACGGGGCCGGCGCCGCGATTCCCGACTACAGCATGATCGAGCCCGATTCCGGCTACCTGACCAGCACCGGCGGCTACATCCACATCAAGTCGAATTACGAACTGATGGCCGAGAACCTGCTCGACCTGAGCCACATCACCTACTTGCACGACGGCTTGCTGGGCAGCCCTGAACAGGTGGGGGCCGACCAGACAGTCAAGGAGCACGGGGCCGAGATCCACTGCAACCGCTGGATGCCGGATATCTCCGTTCCCGGCATTTTCGACATGCTCTACAAGCGCGACGGCAAGCAGGTCGACATGTGGACCAATATGCGTTGGGTCCCGCCCAGCAATTTCATCCTCGACTCCGGCGTCCACGCGGCTGGACTCGCCGAGCGCGAAGACCACGGCTGGTATTACGGCGCCCACATCCTGACGCCGGAAGGCCCGTACACCACGCACTACCATTTCGCCGCAGCCATGCCGCGCGGAACCTCCCTCACCCCGGAAGAAGCGGCAAAGTTCGCCGAGCTCCGCCGCTTCGCCTTCCAGGAACAGGACAAGCCCATGCTCGACGCCCAGCAGGAAGCAATCGGGACCCGCAATTTCTGGGACATGAAGCCGGTACTGCTGACCATCGATGCCGGCCCGGTGCGCATGCGCCGCGCCCTCGAGCGCATGCTGCTGGCCGAACAGGCCGCGAAGGAGCCGTCCGCACAACCAGCCTGAAGCGAAAGACCCGGCAGTACCCATTACACCTATAAGGAGACAGACATGCGCGTTACCCCATCACCGCTTCGCCCTTTGTTCGTGTCGCTCGCCCTGGCCTGCGCTGCCGGCACGCCGGCCTTTGCCCAAGCCCCGATCAAGATCGGATTCATCGGCGAGCTGTCCGGAGCTCAAGCCGCCGTCGGCAAGGAACAGCTCGACGGCCTGATGCTGCTGGTCGAACGCAATGGCGGCAAGCTCGGCGGCTTTCCGGTCCAGGTCATCAAGGAAGACAGCCAGCTCAAGCCCGACGTCGCAAGCCAACTGGCGCGCAAGCTCGTCGAACGCGACAAGGTGGATATCATCACCGGCGTCTCGTTCTCGAACATCATGATGGCGATCCACAAGTACGTCACCGACAACAAGGTCATCCTGGTCGGCTCGAATGCCGGTCCCTCCCAGATCGCGGGGGCGCAATGCTCGCCCTATCAGTTCATCGTCTCGCCGCAGGGCGACCAGACTTCGGAAGCGGTCGGCAAGTACGCCACCGACAAGGGCTACAAGCGGATCTTCCTGCTGGCGCCAAACTACCAGGCCGGCAAGGATACCCTGGCCGGTTTCAAGCGCCATTTCAAGGGCGAGATCGTCGACGAAATCTACTCGCCGCTGAGCCAGCAGGACTTCTCGGCTGAACTGTCCCAGGTCAGCGCCGCCAAGCCGGATGCGGTCTTCGCCTTTTACCCGGGCGGCCTGGGCATCGGCTTCGCCAGGCAGTATGCGCAGGCCGGCATGATGAAATCGATTCCCCTGCTCTCGACCTACGTTGCCGACGCCATCACCCTGCCCTCGCTCGGACCGGGCGCGCAAGGCATGATCAGCGGCGGAGTCTGGGCCCCCGATGCCGCCAACCCGGCCAGCGTGCGCTTCGTTGCCGATTTCGAGAAGAAGTACGGACGCATCCCGTCGAACTACGCCGCGCAAAGCTACGACGCGGCCCAACTGCTCGACCGGGCCATCGCCAGGGTCGGCGGGCGGGTGAAGGACAAGCCGGCCTTCATGGCAGCGCTGAAGGCGGCGGACTTCCAATCGGTGCGCGGTGCTTTCAAGTTCAATAACAACAACTTCCCGGTCCAGGACATCCATGTGCTGGCCGTTACGAAGGACGCGAAGGGTCGCCCCAGCCTGAAAACCATTGCGACCCCGTTCAAGAACCACCAGGACGCCTACCACGACAAGTGCTCGATGTAGCCGGCACCTGACCCGTCCCTCAGCAGCCCTCAGCCGCTACCGGAAGGCTTCCCTTTCGGAGGCTGCGGGCACCTTTGTCCGGAAATCCGATCATGAACGAAAATTTACTGAAGCTGCGCGTCGTGCGCAAGGTCGAGGCGGCGCAGGACATCGTCGCCTTCGAGCTGCAGGCGCCCGACGGCGCCGCCTTGCCTCGTTTCGAAGCGGGCGCCCATATCGATGTCCACCTGCCGAACGGGCTCGTGCGCCAATACTCCTTGTGTAATGATGCGCGCGAGCGCGAGCGCTACCGGATCTGCGTGCTGCGCGACCCGGCCACGCGTGGCGGTTCGGCCGCGATGCACGACCTGGTGAACGACGGCGACGAACTGACGATCGGCCTGCCGCGCAACCTGTTCGCGCTGGTCCCCGGCGCGCACGACAGCCTGCTGCTCGCCGGCGGCATCGGCGTCACGCCGATCCTGTCGATGGCCTGGCAATTGCACGCCGAGCAGGCGCCGTTCCGGATGCACTACTTCACACGCAGCCGCGTCCGCACAGCCTTCCACGACGAGCTGCAAGCCGCGCCTTTCGCCGCCTCGACCGCGGTGTGGTTCGACGACGCCGAGACCGCCCGCCCTTCCGTGCCCGAACTGCTGCGCGCGGCCAGTCCGGGCACCCAGGTCTACGCCTGCGGCCCGGCCGGATTCCTGGAATATGTTACCCGCAGCGCCCAGGAGTGCGGGCTCGCGCCCGAATCTCTGCACATCGAGGCCTTCGGCGCCGCGCCCATGGCACCCGGCGCCGCCTTCGAGGTACGCCTGCGCCAATCGGGCAGGGCCATCCGGATTGGCCCGGAGCAGACGGTCGTCGAGGCACTCGCCGCGCACGGGGTCGCGATTCCAGTCTCCTGCGAGCAGGGCATCTGCGGCACCTGCCTTACTCGCGTCATCAGCGGCATTCCCGAGCATCGAGACCAGTATCTCAGCGATGAGGAGCATTCCCGCAACGACCAGTTCACGCCCTGCTGTTCGCGCTCCCTGACACCTGTCCTCGAGCTCGACATCTAGGGTCGATACGCGCGACCTGCTGCCCGGCGCGGCGTTTCCCGCCGGCGTGGGCAGGTTCCTCGCGCCTATCTCCAGGTGCCCAAAAAAAGTGGCGCTGTTCGCGTTAAGTGTGGAAATGCCGGGCGTCGCACGCCGGCCGTCGCACGCCGGGAGTCACACGCTTAGCCTCGTACCCCAAGCGCCGCGCGCAGCAAGGCCTCGGGGGTGGCGATCCGCTGGCCGTCGAGTGCCCAGCGCCAGCCCAGGTAGTTGTCCAGGTAACGGCTGGCAACGCCCCGAAACGGCAGCAGCCAGCCGCGCAGCCGGCTGTGATACGCATTCACGTTCTGCACGTGGATCGCGCCGCGTACCCGAATGCCCGCTTGCAGGTTGACGGTCTCATGCGTGATGCCGGCTTGCCGGGCGAACGCCCCGTAGGCGGCGTGGGCGTCGGTGACGAGCAGCACGTCGCGCTCCAGCCGGGGTAGCAGATGCTCGTCGAGTTGCGCTCGCGTCACCGGTCCCTTGCCGGGCACCCAATCGAGCGTCTGGCCGGTACGGTCGCGTGCGACCAGAATGCACACCTGTTCGCTCGAGATGCCGCGTTTTGCCGCTTTCCCGCCGCGCTTGCGTGGCGCACGCGCCAGCGTGCGCGATCCCTTGTGCGATTCGAGCAGATACATCTCGTCGGCTTCGGCAATGCCGGACAGGCGTGCTGCCCGGTCGTGCTTGCTGGTACTCAAGAAGCGGTGGCGCCAGCGAAAACTGGTGGCGCCGGCCACGCCGAGATCAACGGCGCTGCGGCGCACGCTGCGCGAATCGAGCATGGTTTGTAAGTAATCGAGCCAGCGCTCCTTGTGGCGCAGGCGTGCGAGCGCCGTGCCGCTCAGGGCATTGCAGGTGCGTCCGCATTCCTTGCACCGGTAGCGCTGCAGGCCATTGGCCCGTCCGTGTCGGTACAGCTGCTGAGAGCGGCAGGCCGGGCAAGCCAATCTGTCGGCGCTGGCCTGCTCGACCAGGTCGGCAACCTTGTCGAGCTTGGCTGCGGGTAGCAGCAAGCCGAGCAATTGTTCGCGCTGGCGCCGCGTCAACGAGGCAATACGGGTGAGCAATTGCTTGAACGGACGTGCTTGCATGGCGGCTCGGGCATGGTTGGGTCCAGGTTGGACCTCAGCCGTATCCGAAGATTCCACACTTAACGCGAACAGCGCCAAAAAAGTGGACGTCGCTTGGCTGATTTTCAGTTATTCGATAGCGGTCCGTTGTTTAGCCGCCTGCCGAATCTCCAACAAAGGCACGCCACGCATTACAATGCAGTCGACTCGACAATGCGTGGGATATTCCAGCAGCGGCCGGTACCGCGCTCCGGCTCGGCACTGCCCTGGCGGATTGTCGTGCACGCTGCCGCCGAACCGGCTGAGTCCTATTGGACGCATCGACGTTCGACGCGCATGGCCACAAACGATATAAAGACAAACGATATGCTCACCACCCTGCTCGAATGGTTCCTCCACCTCGATCGCCATCTCACCGTGATTGCGACCGAGTATCAATTCCTGGTCTATGTGCTGCTGTTCGCAGTCATCTTCGTCGAAACGGGCGTGGTGGTGATGCCCTTCCTGCCTGGCGACTCGCTGCTGTTCGTCACCGGCGCACTGGCGGCGAAAGGCCTGCTGGCGCTGCCCATGCTGATCCCGCTCCTGATCCTCGCGGCGGTGCTCGGCGATATCCTGAATTTTGCCATCGGCAGCGCGTTTCGCAACCGCGTGAAAAATGGGTACCGGCTTCGTTTCATCAAGCCCGAGCACATCGCCCATACCGAGCGCTTCTTCGAGCGCCATGGACCCAAGACCATCGTGCTGGCGCGCTACGTTCCCATCGTGCGCACCCTGGCGCCCTTCGTCGCCGCACTGGGCAGCATGCGCTACCGGACCTTCCTGTCGTACAACGTCGCCGGCGGCACCTTGTGGGTCGTGTCCCTGACGGTGGCCGGCTACATCTTCGGTAATATCAAGTGGGTCAACGACAACCTGACCGCGGTCATCCTCGGCATCATCGTCCTGTCGCTGGTGCCGGGCATCGTGGCCTGGCTGCGTGAACGCTCGCGTAGCGTCGGCACCGGCCCTCAGGCCTGATGCGGCGTCGCATCGCAGGCATCGCGTACGAGCGACAAGTGCCGGCATTCGGTGTAGGCCACCCCCTTGCGCTGCGCGTCTACGAAGCGAAAGAGCCAAGCAATGACCCGTCCACAAACTGAGATCCTGTCTGACATTGACCAGTTTGAACCCTGCCCTGATGGTAACTGGCTTGGTTTGGATGCACTCCTTGCCGAGCTTTGGCTAACGTCAGAGGTATCCCAAGCCTGCCTGCCGGTGTTATTTCGCGTGTTCGAGAGGTTCCCGGATGACCCCAGTGCGGGCGTGTGTTGGGGCATCGTCCATGGGATCGAATCCACGCATCTCGACTACGAAAAGCCATTGCGGGAGTCGTTGTCAAGGCAAGCCTCGGAGCTTGGCGAGGTCATGCTCTACCGCCTTGAAAAATGGAAATCGTCGGCTCCATAAGGCCGAACTAACAGATCCGCTTTGGGCCCCGGAATCGGTCGTTTCAGGGGTGACAATTTACGCATTTTCGAGCTTGCCCTTTCGTTATGATGTGGCGATGAACAAGCATGACCGCCAAGCCATCAATACGTCATTGGAGATCACATGCACTGGAGCGACTGGCCCATCGTCTGCCTGGCACTCTTCTCGATACCCCTGTGTCTTCTGGGACGACGCTGGATAGAGGCCTTTTGGACCGCGTGCTTCGCTGCCTTTCTTGTTTTCGACAGAATCTTGCCGACTGCGGTCCCGGAACAGCTGAAGAGGAGTATCTTCGTTATCGGTTTCATCGCGGTCGTTTACCAGGTGATGAAAGAGTACCGGAAATACAAGGAAAGCTTGGCCGATGGGTAGTCGACCCACTCAAACCACGCACCCTTCTTGTCGTCTTGCGCTCTAGCCAGCTCGCTTCTTTCCCAAAACAGAGCGCAACATTCAACAATGCCGCGCCCTGGCCGCTCCGGCGACAGGCTCCGCAACAAAGCAGGAAGCCCTGCTTCGGGCGCGGAAGCGGACCTCGACAAACCACGCCCGCGCATCAGGATGACAGGTCTCTTCCGGCTCATCTCTGGAAGGCAGGCCAGCCGTCTTGTCCCGGGTCTTCGCGCCTCGACCCGGCTGTTCAGGCCCCGGCGCGCAGCCACCTGAGCGCGGCTTCCACGTCGTCGTAGAAGACCTGCGATTCCCCCTCGCCGAAGGCGAGCCGCGACAGGTAGGCGATCCGGGTGTTGGGCGCGACGATCGCGCGGCGCAGCCCGAGCGCGGCAAGCTGGTCGTCCATCGCGCGCTGCATCAGCACCAGCTCCGTGTCCGGGGGCGTCAAGGCACGGGCGTCATACAGGACCAGGCGGGTTGCGGCGGCGCGGGCCTGCTCGATCGTCTGCTGCTGGACGCTGGCCAGGATGGCGGCGTCGGGACGGCCGCGCAGGCGCACCACGACGACATCGCCCTCGGCCACGACGCTCGCCTCGGCCGGGGGCGTGCCGCTGTCGGCGGGGACCGTGCGCAGCCAGGCCAGGGCCCCCTCGAGGTCGTCGTAGAACACCCGATAATCGCCCGCGCCGAAGGCGAGCCGCGCCAGGTAGGCCAGGTGCGCGCCGGAAACGACGAGCGCGCGACGCAGCTGCACGCCGCTCGACTCGTCGTCGAGGTTGCGCTGCATCAGCACCAGGTCGGCTTCGGGAGCGAGCATCGTGCGCACGTCGTACAGCACGCTGCGCAGTCCCGTCGCATGCGCCAGTTCGACCAATCGTCGCTGGCACTCGCGCAGGAGCGCCATGTCGAGCGCTCCGTCCACCCGCACGACCAGCATGTCGCCGCGTGCTTCGACCGCGAGCGTGGCAGGGCCCGCGGGCGTGATCTGGTTCATTCCGTTTCCTTCTGTTTCGGGTGCAGCAACTGCATGGTGTGCGGGTTCAATCGTCCGCCGCGGGATCGAGCCCGGGGAACATCACCTCGGTAAACCCGAAGCGCGAAAAATCCTCGATCCGCATCGGGTACAGGATGCCCAGCAGGTGATCGACCTCGTGCTGGACCACGCGCGCATGAAAGCCCTCGGCGTCGACCCGGATCGGCTTGCCGTGCTGGTCGACGCCTTCGTAGCGCAGGCGGGTGTAGCGCGGCACGCTGCCGCGCAGGCCGGGAACCGACAGGCAGCCCTCGAACCCCTCTTCCATTTCGTCGGTCAGCGGCGTCAGCACCGGGTTGAGCAGCACGGTTTCGGGCACCTGGGGCGCGTCCGGGTAGCGCGCATTGTTCTTGAAGCCGAAGATGACGAGCTGCAGGTTAACGCCGATCTGCGGCGCCGCCAGTCCGGCGCCATTGGCCGCATGCATGGTGTCGAACATGTCGGCCACCAGCCGCTCCAGTTCGGGCGTGCCGAAGGCGCGCACCGGCTCGGCCACGCGCAACAGGCGCGGGTCGCCCATTTTCAGGATCTCATGCACCGCCATGGCCGTTCTCCTTTGCCAGTTGCGCCAGGAAGGCGCGGAAGCCCTCGGCAGTCTCCGGATGCCGCAGCCCCATCGCGGCGGTCGCCTCCAGGTAACCGAGCTTCGAGCCGCAGTCGTAGCGCCGGCCGTCGTAGCGGTAGGCCAGCACCCGCTCGGCCTGCATCAGCGCGGCGATACCGTCGGTGAGCTGGATTTCCCCGCCGGTACCAAGGCCGAGGTTTTCCAGGTAATCGAAGATCGCGCCGGTCAGCACGTAACGCCCGACCACGGCCAGCGTCGACGGCGCCTCTTCCGGCTGCGGTTTTTCCACGATGCCGGACACCAGTTCCAGGCCAGGACGGTAGGGGGCGGCGCTGACGATGCCGTACTGGCGCGTCTGCGCGCGCGGCACGTCCTGCACCGCCAGCACACTGCACTTTTCGTAGCCGAAGACTTCGGTCATCTGGGCCAGCACCGGCTTGACGCCGGCCGCCGTATGCATGAAGTCGTCGGCCAGCAGCACGGCGAAGGGATCGTTGCCGACCACCGGGCGCGCGCACAGCACCGCGTGGCCGAGGCCCAGCGGCGCCGACTGGCGGATGTAGATGCAGGTGACGTTCTTCGGGATCACCTGGCGCACCAGGTCGAGCAGCGCCTGCTTGTTGTGCGCTTCCAGCTCGGCCTCGAGCTCGTAGGCCTTGTCGAAATGGTCTTCGATGGCGCGCTTGTTGCGCCCCGTGATGAAGATCATTTCGGTGATGCCGGCAGCCACCGCCTCCTCGACCGCATACTGGATCAGGGGCTTGTCGACGATCGGCAGCATTTCCTTGGGCTGGGCCTTGGTGGCCGGCAGGAAGCGGCTGCCGAGGCCGGCAACGGGAAAGACGGCTTTGCAGATCCTGGTCATGTTCGATCCTCTCCGTATTAGTGGGCGTTCGCCCCGGCCAGCAGCGCCAGCAGGCCCGCCTCGTCGAGCACGGTCACCCCGAGCGACTCGGCCTTTGCCAGCTTGCTGCCGGCCTCGGCACCGGCCACCACATAGGAGGTCTTCTTCGACACCGAGCCCGACACTTTACCGCCGGCGGCCTCGATCAGGGCGCCCGCTTCGTCGCGCGACATGGTCGGCAGCGTGCCGGTCAGGACAAAAGTCTGCCCCGCCAGGCCGCCCTCGGCCTGGGCTGCCTCTTCGGGCAACTGGGCCAGCAGTTCGCGGCGCAGGGCCGACAGGCTGGACAACAGCTCGCGATTGCCGGGCGTGGCCATCCAGTCCTCCAGCGCGGCGACGATGCCATCCGGCAGGCCGAACACGCTGAACACCCGCAGGTGCGCCAGGTCCTCGAGCGTACGCCCGGCCAGCAGCTGGCGCGCGCGCGGCTCGGTCAATTTGGGGATGCCGAGCGCAGCGAGCAGCGCAACCTCGTCCAGGCGCTCGCGCAAGGCGGCCTTCGGCGCGTGTTCGCCGGCAGGCTGCACCCCCGTTTCCAGCAGCGCGTCGAGCGCGGCCTGGTTCTTCGGTTCGGCGAAGAAGTCGGCGATCGATTCGGCGACCGTGCCGCCGATATCGGGCAGCACGCGCAGCAGGGCTGCCGGCGCGCGGCGCACCAGCGCCAGGCTGCCCAGCCAGTCGGCCAGGGTCTTGGCGGTCGATTCGCCCACATGGCGGATGCCGAGCGCGAACAGCAGGCGCTCGAGCGGCGGCTGCTTGCTGGCGGCAATCGCGTTCAGGAGGTTGTCGGCCCACTTGGTCGGCACCTTGCCCTGCTTGACGGTCTCCGGCACGGTATCGTCTCGCTCGTCCGCCAGGCGCTTCATCTTGAGCAGGTCGTCCAGGGTCAGCTTGTAGAGGTCGGCCACGCCGTGGATCAGGCTGCACTCGACCAGGCTGTCGATGTAGCGGTCGCCCAGGCCCTCGATGTCCATCATGCGGCGCCCGGCAAAGTGGCGGATCGCTTCCTTGCGCTGGGCCGCGCAGGACAGGCCGCCGGAGCAGCGCGCGATGGCCTCGCCCTCCTCGCGCACGACGTGCGAGCCGCACACCGGGCAATGCGCGGGCAGCGTGTAGGCGCTTGGCGCCGGCGTCGGGCGGCGCTCCAGCACCACGGCCAGCACCTCGGGGATGACGTCGCCGGCGCGGCGCACGATCACGGTGTCGCCCACGCGCACGTCTTTTCTCCGCACCTCGTCTTCGTTGTGCAGGGTCGCATTGGTGACGGTGACGCCGCCGACCGAGACCGGCACCAGGCGCGCCACCGGGGTGATCGCCCCGGTGCGGCCGACCTGGACGTCGATCGCCTGGACCGTCGTCAGCGCTTCCTCGGCCGGGAATTTATGGGCCAGCGCAAAGCGCGGCGCGCGCGAGACGAAGCCGAGCGCGCGCTGGTCGGCCAGGCGGTCGACCTTGTACACCACGCCGTCGATCTCGTAGGGCAGCGCCGGGCGCTTTTCGCCGATCGCGCGGTAATAGGCCAGCAGGCCGTCGCGGCCGGTCACGACCGCGCGCTCCTTCGAGACCGGCAGGCCGAGGCGTTCGAACCAGTCGAGCACCTTCGAATGCGATTCGGGGAGTTCGGCGCCTTCCAGCAGGCCGATGCCGTAGGCAAAGAAACGCAGCTTGCGCTGGGCCGTGATGCGGGCGTCGAGCTGGCGCAGGCTGCCCGCGGCGGCATTCCTCGGGTTGGCGAATTCCTTCTGGCCGGCCTCGCGCTGGCGCGCATTGAGCTTGGCGAAATCGTCCTTGAACATCAGCACTTCGCCGCGCACCTCCAGCACCTCGGGGATGTCCGGGCCGTGCAGGCGCAGCGGGATCACACGCACCGTGCGGATGTTGGCCGTCACGTCTTCGCCGGTATAGCCGTCGCCGCGGGTCGCGGCCTGGACGAACACGCCCTTCTCGTAGCGCAGGCTCATCGCCAGGCCGTCGAACTTCAGCTCGGCCGCATAGGCGACTTCGCGCGCGCTTGGGGACAAATCGAGTCCCTCGCGCACGCGGCGGTCGAAATTGTCGACATCCCCGTCCTCGAAGCCGTTGTTCAGCGAGAGCATCGGCACGGCGTGCGTCACCTGTTTGAACTCGGGGATCGGCGCCGCGCCCACGCGCGAAGTCGGGGTATCCGGCGACACCGCCTCCGGATACATGCTTTCGAGCTCCTGGAGCTCGCGGAACATGCGGTCGTACTCGGCGTCGGGAATCGTCGGCGCGTCGAGCACGTGGTAGTTGTAGATGTGGCGATTGAGTTCCTCGACCAGCGCCGCCATGCGTTCCAGGTAGTCCTGCGCTTCGCTCATGCAGGCCTCAGCTGAACAGGCGCAGGGCGCGGGTCGAGCCGGCCGGGATGTCGGCCGCTTCCATCTCGGTATAGAAATCCTTCACCTGGCCGGCGATTTCTTCCAGGGTCGAGTCGAGCAGCGGCTGCTCGAAGTCGTCGACCATGGTCGCGTCCAGGCGCAGCATCAGGTCCTTGGCCGACTTGACCATGGCGCCGAAGCCGTCGCGCGCCGGTGCCACGCAAGGCACGTCCAGCAGCAGGGTCAGGCGGTCGGTCTTGTCGGCGCCGAGCGTGACGTTGGTCGAGAGCGTGAACAGCACGCCGCCGGCGCCGTCGGGCATCGCGAAGCGGCCGTCCGGACGGACGTCGAAGCCGGCGCTTTCCAGCGCGCCGATCAGGGTCGACATCGCCCACGGCGCGCCGTTCGACTTCAGGTTCACGCCCAGCTGGGCGTCGTGGCCGGCGACGAATTTGTGCAGCGTGCGCGCTTCGCTCATCACCTCGATCATGTCCGGCACTTCCGGCTCGGCGCCGATCTCGTCGGCCACGGCGCGCAGGCGGGTCACCAGTTCCGAGTATTCGATCTCGTTGAGCGCCGTGGTGCGGGTCGCCATCTGGACGCCGGCCTGCAGCTTGGTATAGACGCCGCCGTGCACGATCGGCTCCCAGTCGCCGCTCACGCCCAGGCCGATGTAGTGGATCGGTTTGCTGCCGACGCGGCGCAGCTTCGAGAGGGCCGGCAGGATCTTGTCGCCGCGCGCCGCGCCTTCCAGCGCCAGCGGGACCATGCAGTCGATCAGCGGGTCGACCAGGTTCTCGGCCACCTCGGCGGGCGCCGCCGACGGCGGCATGCCGGGCAGCGGCGCGGCCGGCGCCAGCGCTTCGGCATTGCCGCCGGCGCCGCCGCCGCCGCCGGCCGCCGCCGGCGCCTGCGTGCCGAACACCGGCTCGGTGGTTTCCATGCCCGGCGCGCTGCCGATGTCGAGCACCGGCTCGCTGCGTTCGACCGGGGTGCCGTCGGCACGCATCAGGACGTCGTCGTGGTCGGAGGCGAAGGCGCGTTCGACGCTCTTCCTCGCCTTGTGCTCCTGCCACTTGTTGTAGGTGATGACGCCGACGACGAATACGCCGCCCGCTGCGATCAGGCTCATTTGGAAGTCTGTCATGCTGCTTGTGCCTCTTGTGCGAAGTGGGCGGCGGACTCCATGTCCACCGCCACGATGCGCGATACGCCCTGCTCCTGCATCGTCACACCGATCAGTTGATTGGCCATTTCCATCGCGATTTTATTATGCGAGATGAAAAGGAATTGGGTATGTTCGGACATGCGCTTGACCATGCGGCAGAAGCGCTCGGTATTGGCGTCGTCCAGCGGCGCGTCGACCTCGTCCAGCAGGCAGAACGGCGCCGGGTTCAGGCGGAACATGGAAAACACGAGCGCGGTGGCGGTCAAGGCCTTCTCGCCGCCCGACAGCAGGTGGATCGTCGCGTTCTTCTTGCCCGGCGGCTGGGCCATGACCTGCACGCCGGAGTCCAGGATCTCGTCGCCGGTCATCACCAGCTTGGCGTTGCCGCCGCCGAACAGGATCGGGAACAGTTCCGAGAACTGGGTATTCACGCGGTCGAAGGTATCCTGCAGCAGGTCGCGGGTTTCCTTGTCGATGCGGCGGATCGCGTCTTCCAGCGTGGCGATGGCCTCGTTCAGGTCGGCGTTCTGCGAGTCGAGGAAGCGCTTCCTCTCGCTGGCGGTCGCCAGTTCCTCGACCGCCGCCAGGTTGACCGCGCCCAGCGAGGCGATCGCGTTGGTCAGGCGCGTGACCTCGGCCTGCAGGTACTGGGGTTTCAGGTCCGGATCGAGCTTCTGGGCGAGCGCCGCCTCGTCGGCGCCGGTGGCGGCCAGCGCCTCGGCGAACTGCTCCTGGTTCAGGCGCGCGGCCTGCTCCTTGAGCTGCATCTCCGTGATGCGGTCGCGCTGCGGCTGCAGCGAACGCTCGGTGCCCATGCGCCCTTCCTCGGCATGGCGCAGCTGCTGGGCCACCTGATCGAGTTCGTGGCGGGCATCGGACAGCGCCTTTTCCTGCGCGGTGCGGCGATCGAGCAGTTCCTGCAGGCCCTCGTGGGCGCTGCCGCTTTCCAGCACCGCCAGCTCGGCCTGGCCGCCGGCCAGGCTGTCGGCCACCTGCGCAGCCTGCTGGGTAGCGGTGGCGATGCTGCGCCGCAGCTCCTCGATCTTCGCCCGCGCCGTCTTCTCGGCGAACAGCGCTTCCTGGGCGCCGCGTTCGAGTTCGCGCAGCTTGTCGCGCGCCTCGGACAGCGCGCTTTCGCGCTGCAGGAACAGGGTCTGGCCGTCCTCGAAACTGCCCTGCAGTTCGGCCAGTTCCAGATCGAGTTCCTCGAACTGCTGTTCGGCCTCTTCCTGCACTTGCCGCTGCTCTTCTTCCTGGGCCGCGATCTCGGCCAGGTCGACGTCGATCTGGCTGCTGCGCTGGTTGAAGCGCGACTCGACCTCGTTCTGGCGCACCACCTCGATCTGCAGGGCGTGGGTTTCGCGCTGCAGCGTGGCGATACGGGCGCGCGCGTCCTGCAGGCGGCGCGTCAGTTCGGTCACCTGGGCGTCGGCGCGGGTGGCGCGGGTGCGCGCTTCGTCCAGCAGCAGCACCTGGGCGCGCAGCTGCTTGCTCGTATTCTCGATGTCGTGCTGGCGCTGCAGCATGCCGTCCTGCTCGGCGTCGGCCGCGTAGAAACGCACGCTCGACGCCGTGATGACGTGACCCTGGCGCGTGACGAAACTGCCGCCCTGCGGCAGGCGCGCGCGCTCGGCGAAGGCTTCGGTCGCCGTCTCGGCGGCGAACACCAGGTGCAGCCAGTCGCCGAGCACGCCGCGCACGCCCGGATCGTTCAATTTCAACAGGTTCGCGAACGATTTCAGGCCTGCGATCTCGACCGGGCCCGGGGCGGCGGGCGCCGGTGCGTACAGGGCCAGGCGGCTTGGGGGCGCGTCGCCGACAAATGCCTTGGCCCAGTCGATGTTCGACAGCTCGAGTGCACCGGCGCGTTCGCGCAGCACCGCTTCCAGCGCCGTCTCCCAACCCTCCTCGACGTGCAGCTTTTGCCACAGGCGCGGCAGGCTTTCCAGCTCGTGCTTGCGCAGCCAGGGCGTGACCTTGCCCTGGGTTTGCACCCGTTCCTGCATCTGTTTCAAGGCCGACAGGCGCGCCTCCAGCTGGGCGTTGGTCGCGGACGCCGCCTGCAGCGCGGCATGCGCTTCGCGGCGCTCGGTTTCGGCGCCGTCCTGGGCCGCGGCCGCTTCTTCGTGCAGCAGGGTCTGCTCTTCGAGCGCCTGCTGCTTTTCTTCCAGCTGCATGCGCAGGTTGGCCAGGTGGGCGCTGTCGGGCGGCGCCAGCGCTTTCTTTTCCGCTTGCAAGCGCTCGCGGCGCGTGGCGAGGCCGTTCAGGATATTGCCGGCGTTGCGCCCGTGGGCCGCGGCCAGCTCGATGCGCTGGCGCACGTCGCCGATGCGCGCGCGGGCCTCGTCGCTGTGGCGCTGGGCCTCGCGCCAGGCGGCGTCGAGTTCCGGCAGTCGCTCGTTCTGGGCTTCGACCGCGATCTGCGCCCCTTCCGCGCGCGCCGCCAGCTCCTCGACCCGGTAGGTCGCTTCCTCGATCTGCTCTTCGTATTCGCGGGCCTGGGCCAGCCACCCCTCGCGCTGGGCGGCCAGGGTGCCGAGCTGGTTCTGCAGGCGGGTGCGCGATTCGATCACGAACTTGATCTGCGCTTCCAGGCTGCCGATCTCGGAATTGGTCTGGTACAGCGCGCCCTGGGCCGTATGCAGGCGGTCGCCCACCGCAAAATGGTGCTGGCGCAGGTGCTCCAGTTCCAGCTCGACGTTGCGCAGCTTGGCGGTCTGTTCCTCGAGGCTGTTCTGCGCCTCTTCCATCTCGCGGAAGTAGCGGGTTTGCTCGGCCTGGGCCTCGTTCTTGCGCAGCAGCCAGAGCAGCTTCTGCTTTTCTTCCTGGTCGCTTTGCAGCTGGTGGAAGCGGTTCGCCACCGCGGCCTGGGCCTCCAGCTTGTCGAGGTTGGCGTTCAGCTCGCGCAGGATGTCTTCGACCCGCAGCAGGTTTTCGCGCGTGTCGGACAGGCGGTTCTCGGTCTCGCGGCGGCGCTCCTTGTACTTCGAGACGCCGGCCGCTTCCTCGAGGAAGACGCGCAGCTCCTCCGGGCGCGATTCGATGATGCGCGCGATCATGCCCTGGCCGATGATGGCGTAGGCGCGCGGACCGAGGCCGGTGCCCAGGAAGATGTCCTGGATGTCGCGCCGGCGCACCGGCTGGCTGTTGATGTAATAGGTCGAGGTGCCGTCGCGCGTGAGGGTGCGCTTGACCGCGATTTCGGCGTACTGGCCCCACTGGCCGGCGGCCTTGCCCAGGCTGTTGTCGAACACCAGCTCGACCGAGGCGCGGCCCGAGGGTTTGCGGTGGGTCGAGCCGTTGAAGATCACGTCCTGCATCGACTCGCCGCGCAGCTCAGACGCTTTCGATTCGCCCAGCACCCAGCGCACGGCGTCGATGATGTTCGACTTGCCGCAGCCATTCGGACCGACCACGCCGACCAGTTGCCCAGGCACCTGGAAATTGGTGGGATCGACGAATGACTTAAATCCCGACAATTTAATGGAGGATAGTCGCACGTTGCTTGGGTTGCCAGGGAAGCGGCTCGGGAGTCATTGAGGGCGCCATCATACCATCTGTTGCTTGCATTTCGGCCAAGTTTGGGGATCGCCGGGCACGGGCGTGCGCGACACCCCTCTCCTATGGGGCGCCGGCATTTTACAGAAGTTGAATGAGTTGAAACAGTGCGCTCAGCCGGCAGCGTGCAGCGCGGGCGCCGGATCGTTGACCGCCCCCTGCAGCGCCTGCGTCAGCACCCGGCCGACCACGCCTTCGAGCGCCAGCACGCTGACGCTGCCGGACTGGAAGGCCTGCGCCAGCTTTTCGGCAGGCAAGGAAAACGATTCCTGGCGCGCCCCGGCCGAGAAGATGAACAAGGTGCGCAAGGGGCTGACCCAGGCCAGCTTGACCTGGCGCACGCCGCCGTCGGGCTGGCGGAAGGCCAGGCGCATGCCCCGCTCCAGCTCGTCGACCGGGCTCGGCGGTGCATCGGCGGCGGCCGCCTCGCCCTGGGCCAGCGCCTGCTCATGGGCGATGCGGCGCAGCGCGTCGTGCTGGGCCGCTTCCACCGCCAGTTCCAGCTGGCGCTGCGGCGACAGTTCGAGCGGGGCGCGCACGATCGCCAGGTGGCATTTGGCCAGCTCGGCAAAAAACGCCAGGCGCTCGGCATCCTGCCATTTGACGGCGTCGAGCCATTTGTTCAGGGCGGTCAGCAGCCCCGGCAGCTTGGCGATCAGCTCGCGCCGTTGTTCCTGGGTCGCCTTCGGTTTCACGGTCCAGACCAGCTCGTCCATGACCTGGGTGGCGTTATCGACGGCGCCGGGACGCTCGTCCTCGATCATCCAGGCGAAGGTCAGCACGTCGACCCAGCGCTGCTCGAGGAAGTCCGCGACTACGGCCACCAGCTCGCCGCCGGCCACGCGCACGGCGACCGCCTGGCGCGCGGCGCGGGCGGCCGTCGCCTGGCGCTCGATCCTGGTCGCGCGCGCGATCGGTGCCGCGATGGCTTCCTCGTCCGCGCGGTCCTCGGCCGCCAGCTCGGCTTCGAGGTCGGCCACCGCCTCGGCAAAGGCGGCCGGCTGGGCTTCGGGCTGGCGCTTGACGCGGTCGACGCCGCGCCGCATCGCCTGCACCACCGGGTCGCGCAGGTCGCTGCGCTGCTCCCAGCCGATGCGCGAGACGAGGTCGATCATCTTGCGCGCCGGGTGCGCTTCCTCGAAGAAGAAATCCTGGTCGAGCAGGGCGGCCTTGAGCACCGGCACCTGCAGGAAACGGATCAGTTCGCGCGTCTCGGCGGGAATGCTGTCGTCCAGCAAGACTGTCTCAAAAATGCGCGACAGCAGGTCGAGCGTGTGTTCCTCGCCGCGCGACAGGCTGCCTTGCGGCAGGCTGGCCTTCAGGCGCGGCAGGTAGAACACGTTGTGGGGAATCGCCGCGGCGGATGCGAACGCGGCGGGCGCGCCCGCGCCGCCGGCGCTCCCCTGCGCCGCTTGCAGGCCGGCCAGCATGTCGAGCAGCGAGGCGGACGGCAGCGGATCGCCGCCGGTGCGCCCTGCCGGCCCGGCCGCAGCAAGGCCGGACACGCCGCCGGCGGCGCCCTGCGGCCGGGTGCCGTCCGCCGCCGGCACGCCGAAACCGGACGCGGCGCTGGGGCGCCAGCCATTGCCTTGCGGCATATTCGGCAGATCGGGCACCAGCGGCGCATCCTGCTCGCCCTCTTCGCCCGCCAACAGCTGGCGCAACTGCTGCGCCAGCGCGGCATCCATGCCGGAACGCCGCGCGCGGCCGGCCGCCTCGCGGCTTTTGCCGATGTGAAAACGCTTGCTGCGTGCCGTGCCCTGCGCGCGCAGCGCCGCGTCGAGCGCGGCCAGCAGCGGCGCGAGATCGAGGAACAGCTCGGGCCGCAGCAGCGGCATCAGCAAGGGGTGGGCCTCCGCTTCCGGCTCGAAGCCGCGCCAGGCCTCGTGGATGGCCGCCAGGAAGACTTCCGGCCGGAACGGATTCTGCCCGGGACGCAGCAGCTCGCGGCCCAGCAGCAGCCCGAGGCGCACGCACAGGCTGGCCAGCACCTCGGAGTGGGCAATGTCGAAAGGACGGCACAGCGCGCCGAACACCACCTTGTTGTCCATCACTTCCATCGGCACCAGGCTGAGCGAGGCCAGGTCGGCCGGCGCGGCGCCCTTCGGCAGCAGCGCGTCGACCTCGGCGCGCAGGGCGTGGCTGACCGCTTCGCCGGCCAGGTGGATGAAGGCGTAGGCGTTGCTCTTCAACAGGTTGCCGGCCTTCGTGCGCAGGTAGGCCGCTTTCGGATCGGGCCCGGCGCTGGTCATGTCCAGCATCGCAGCCGCGAAGCGGTTGACCATGGGACCGAGTTGTTCGTTGACCGCGGCCGTTGCCGTACGGACGAGTTCGGCCAGCACCTCGCGCGGTGGCGCAGGCGTCGCAGGCTGGTCGCAGGTCTCGGTCAGGGCGTTGTCCATGGTGTGCATCGATGTGGGCGCACGCGCGCCAACCCATCCATTGTGGCACATTATTTCCATAAAGCAATGGTTGAGGGCACCAGGGCGTCGCTTTAGCTAGACAAATGTCCTGCTGGCATCTTTTTCCTTGCGGCGGGACAAACGCCGGTTGTTTCCTTTCCATAACATTACACGGTCCCCCTTCGCCCCATTTCCAGGAACCCTCCATGAAACTGATTCGACAGCTCGACACCAGGCTCAAGATCCTCGGCGGCTGCGCCCTGCTTTCCCTGCCCTTCGCGCTCGGCTTCCTGTGGCTGCTGGCGCGCCTGGGCGAGGCGGCAGTGCCGCTGCGTACCGGCGCCCTGCTCCTGCTCGGCGCCTGCCTGGCTTTCGGCGCGGCGCTCGCCACCTGGCTGGCGCGCGAGGCGACACGGCCGGCGCAGGACGCGATGAAGCTGGCGCAGCGCTTGGCCGAGGGCGACCTGCGCGTACGCCTCGACGGCACGGCGCAGGAAGACGGCAATCCCCTGGCAGCACAACTGGCCGCGATGGCCGGCAAGCTGGCGGCCACCATCGGCGAGGTGCGCGCCGGCGCCGCCCGGATTGCCGGCGGCACCACGGAGATTGCGGCCGGCAATATGGATTTGTCCGCCCGCACCGAGCAGCAAGCCACCTCGCTCGAGGAAACCGCGTCGTCGATGGAAGAGCTGACGGCGACGGTGCGCCAGAATGCCGAGCACGCGCACCAGGCCAGGGCGCTGTCGGCATCGAGCGTGGCGGTCAAGGGCGGCGAAGTGGTCGGCGACGTGGTCGGCACCATGGCCTCGATCAACGAGTCGTCCAAGCGCATCGCCGAGATCATCGGCGTCATCGACGGCATCGCCTTCCAGACCAACATCCTGGCCCTGAACGCGGCCGTCGAGGCGGCGCGCGCCGGCGAACAGGGGCGCGGCTTTGCCGTCGTCGCCTCCGAGGTGCGCAGCCTGGCACAGCGCTCGGCCGCCGCCGCCAAGGAAATCAAGGCGCTGATCGACGATTCGGTGTCCAAGGTCGATACCGGCACCCAGCTGGTCGACAAGGCCGGGCGGACGATGGAAGAAGTGGTCACCAGCGTCAAGCGCGTGACCGACATCATCGGCGAGATCGCCGAGGCCAGCGCCGAGCAGACCACCGGCATCGAACAGGTGAACGTGGCGATCGCCGCGATGGACCAGTCGACCCAGCAGAACGCGGCGCTGGTCGAACAATCGGCCGCGGCCGCGGCCTCGGTGCGCGACCAGGCCGCCGCCCTGACGCGCGCGACCGACGGTTTCGTGCTGGCCGCGGACAAGCCGGCCGCCAAGGAGGCCCCTGCCCGCGCCGCCGGCCCCGTGCCGAAACTGGCTGCCGTGCACAACGCGGCGCCGGCGCGCAAGGCCGAGGCGGTTTCCCCGAAAACGGCAAAGGCAAGCGTGCCGATCCGGCGCGCCGCCGCCAAATCCGATATGGATTGGGAAGAATTTTAAGGCACGCGAATAAAATAGATTGACGAACCGTGATAAACGATTATTTTCAATATGTAGGGATGTCTCCTACACAGGCTCAGGTAGTCATCCGATACCGCATTAACTGCTCGGCTCGCATGATTGCACCATCGAATTACTGATGAAAAAGCGCAGTAGTCCGGTCAGTAGCTATTAGTTTCTCTACATTGAAAGGAAATAATCATGGCCTCGAATCAAAAGCGCACGCAAGGCGGCACTCCCGAGCAGCACGCAGAAGCCGGCCGCCAGAGCCACAAGAACGACGGCAACAAGCAGTCCGGTTCGGGTTCCGGCTCGCGTTCGGGCTCCGGCTCGGGCACTCGCGGCGGTACGCCCGAGCAGCACGCCGAAGCCGGCCGCCAGAGCCACAAGAACGACGGCAACAAGCAGTCCGGTTCGGGCTCGGGGTCGCGTTCGGGATCCGGTTCGGGCATGCGCGGCGGCACGCCGGAGCAGCACGCCGAAGCCGGCCGTCAAAGCCACAAGAACGATAACAAGCGTTAATTCGCGGAATCGATTCGTTCAAATACCGTACGCTGGCGCGACGGACATTTGAAAAAAAAGCCCGGCGCCGCGTGCATGCCGGGCTTTTCTTATTGGTCCGCGGCATTCGATTCGATTAACTGATCGGCGCCCGGATTTTATATTGCCGGGTTATCTGGACAATATAAATAATCCGAATAAGAACAGCGCAGCCGGATGCATATATCGCTTGCAGGGATTATTTGCGTGCACAGCCGGAATGGCAAATCTTATTTGCAATCAAAAAGTGAATTCGAAATGCCTGCGTGCAAATGAAAAGGCCGCTCCCGGATGCGTGGGAGCGGCCTGCCGGGGTAAGGCGGATTCAGATATTGCGCAGTATAAAACCCTTGGGCGGCGCGAAGTCGGCGATGTCGTTGATCATGCCGGCGGCCTTGGCGTCGCGCGAATTGAGGTGCAGGTCGGAATACTGGTGGATCGCCCACTGCTCGGGCGTGAGCTCGATATGCTTGCGCAGGATCGATTCGGTACGCGCGTCGTCCGCGCGCAGGCCCTCGACGATGATGTTGAGCGCGTCGGGCCGCGAGCCGGGCGAGGCCGTGGCGTGCGACTTGTGCACCATGAAGCGCGCCGTCTCGCTGGCGTAGCGGCGCGTGCCGGCCAGGTACATGATGACGGCGATCGAGGCCACCGCACCGCCGTTGTACATGATGAATTCGATCGGCGACTTCGACATGAAGTTGTACAGGCACAAGCCGTCGCTGACATAGCCGCCGTTCGACTGCACCAGCACATGGGCCGTTTCGATGCCGTCCTCGGTCATGTGGCCGACCGCCTCGAACACCCGATGCACCATGTCGCTGTTCACGTCACCCGACAAGGTGAACCACGCTTCCTTGTTTTGTTTCGCTTGATCTTCGCTCATAGTCTTGTTTTGCCCCGCAAAGTGTGGATACCAGTGTAACAAATCGAGGAAATTCGCCGCGTCCACGCCCTCCAACAGTGCGCGCCCCCGGCGAGCCCGATAAACCTACTGCGCGTCGGATTGGCAGTTTGCGATGCTCGCTGTACATGCGTACAGCTGCGCTTCTCAACTGCCACTCCTTCCGCTCGCTACGGTTTCTCGGGCCCGCCGTTGACAGCGATCTAAGGGTCGAATATCCTCCACAGTCTTGATCGGGAGAGCGCAGCCATCCGCTGCCGCCGAAGGGGCATCACCCAAAAACTCTCAGGCAAAAGGACCGGTCAGGGGTCGTCACGCACGGTCATAGCACCTGGCGCGCCGGTCGAACTCTGGAGAGCGGCTGCGTCAACGAGACGTGCGGCCCACCGAAGGGGCAGGCGGATTCCTCCGCTATCTCTCAGGTACCAAGGACAGAGGGGCGCAGCGCACGCATCGGCATCCTGCCGGCGCGCGGCTCCCTTTTATTCTGCCCTGAGGATTCCATGACGCTCAAAGCGACCCCGCTCAATTCCGCACACCGCGCCCTCGGCGCCAAGATGGTCGACTTCGGCGGCTGGGACATGCCGGTCAACTACGGTTCGCAGATCGAAGAACACCACGCCGTGCGCACCGACGCCGGCATGTTCGACGTCTCGCACATGTGCGTCGTCGACCTCGAAGGCGCCAACGTGCGCGGTTTCCTGCGCGGCCTGCTGGCCAACAACGTCGACAAGCTGCAGGTCCCGGGCAAGGCGCTGTACTCGTGCATGCTCAACCCTGAAGGCGGCGTGATCGACGACCTGATCGTCTACTTCTTCCGCGAAGACTGGTTCCGCCTGGTCGTCAATGCCGGCACCGCCGAAAAGGACGTGGCCTGGATGCAGCAGCAGAACGCGGCCACCAACAGCGGCGTCACGATCACCCAGCGCCGCGACCGCAGCGAACAAAACAGCGACCCGATCGCCCTGGTCGCCGTGCAGGGCCCGAACGCCCGCGCCAAGGTCTGGCAGGTGCTGCCGGAAACCCAGGCCGCGACCGCTGAAATGAAGCCGTTCAACGTTGCCATCGTGCCGGGCACCGCCTTCGGCGAAGTCATGATCGCGCGCACCGGCTACACCGGCGAAGACGGTTTCGAAGTCGGCTGCCCTGCCTCCAAGGTCGAAGCGCTGTGGAACGCCTTGATCGCCGCGGGCGTCAAGCCGGCCGGCCTGGGCGCGCGCGACACGCTGCGCCTGGAAGCGGGCATGAACCTCTACGGCCAGGACATGGACGAGAGCGTCAACCCGCTCGACGCCGGCCTGGGATGGACCATCGACCTGGTCAGCGAGCGCGACTTCATCGGCAAGGCCGCCCTCCAGGCGAAAGGCCAGAACGCCAGCTTCGCCGGCCTGATCCTGCGCGAAAAAGGCGGCATCCTGCGCGCCCACCAGAAAGTGGTGGCGGCCTCGGGCAGCGCAGGCGAAATCACCAGCGGCACCTTCAGCCCCTCGATGCAGCAGGCGATCGCCCTGGCGCGCATCCCGATGGATGTCGCGATCGGCGACACCGTCCACGTCGAGATCCGCGACAAGAAGCTGGCGGCCACCGTCGTCAAGCTGCCGTTCGTGCGCAACGGCAAAGTGCTGGCCGCCTGAGTCGTACGATACAGTCGCCCAAAAATAGAATTTATAATACTGCGTTAATTCGCCGCATCAAACCAACCTGGAGCCTTTACATGAACATCCCGACCGACCTGAAATACACCGAGTCCCACGAGTGGGTCCGCACCGAGGCCGACGGCACGCTGACCGTCGGCATCACCGAGTATGCGCAGGACGCACTGGGCGACATCGTGTTCGTCGAACTGCCGCAGGTCGGCAAGACCTTCACGGCCGGCGACGACGCCGCCGTGGTCGAGTCGGTGAAAGCCGCCAGCGACATCTACGCGCCAGTGGGCGGCACCGTGGTCGAAGTCAACCAGTCGGTCGCCGACGCGCCGGATTCGATCAACGCCGACGCCTTCGGCGCCTGGCTGTACAAGCTCAAGCCGACCGATGCCGGCGCCGTCAACGGCCTGCTCGACGCGGACGCCTACGCCAAGGCCACCGGCAACTGATGCATGACCCGGCGCGCTCCCGCGAGCGCGCCGGCGCCGCGCCTGCCCGGCGCCCGCAGTACCGAACACCGTTTTGCATTTTCGTCCCGCATTTTCGTCCATGACCCCGCGCCGGCCCCGCCGCGCTACCGTCCCTCTTTTTGGCCACCACCATGACCCGCACCAGCCTCACCCAACTTGAAGCACGCGATTCCTTCATCCCGCGCCACATCGGCCCCTCGGAATCCGAAGAAGCAGCGATGCTCTCGACCCTCGGCTACCCATCGCGCGCAGCCCTGATCGACGCGGTCGTTCCCGCCAACATCCGCCGCAAGGACAAGCTCGACCTGGGCGAATTCTTCGAGCCGCTGCCGGAGCAGGCCGCACTCGCCAGGCTGAAAGCCATCGCGTCCAAGAACAAGGTGATGAAGTCGGTCATCGGCCAGGGCTATTACGGCACCCACACCCCGCCTGTCATCCTGCGCAACATCTTCGAGAACCCGGCCTGGTACACCGCCTACACGCCGTACCAGCCGGAGATCTCGCAGGGCCGCCTGGAGGCGATCCTGAACTTCCAGCAGATGATCACCGACATGACCGGCATGGGCATCGCCAACTCGTCGATGCTCGACGAAGGCACCGCCGCCGCCGAAGCCATGACGCTGATCCAGCGCGTCGGCAAGTCGGCCTCGAAAGTGTTCTACGTCGCCGACGACGTGCTGCCGCAGACCCTGGAAGTGGTGCGCACCCGCGCCCAGCCGATCGGCGTCGAAGTGCGCACCATTGCCGCCGCCGACATCGAGTCGCTCGAGGAAAGCTGCTTCGGCGTGCTGGTCCAGTACCCGGGCGCGAACGGCGAAGTGCGCGACTACCGCGTCGCATGCGAGAAACTGCACGCCGCCGGCGCGATGGTGATCGCCGCGGCCGACCTGCTGGCCCTGACCCTGCTCACGCCGCCTGGCGAATGGGGCGCGGACGTGGTCGTCGGCAACAGCCAGCGCTTCGGCGTGCCGCTCGGTTTCGGCGGCCCGCACGCCGGCTACCTGGCCACCCGCGACGAATACAAGCGCTCGATGGCCGGCCGCCTGGTCGGCGTCTCGGTCGACGCCCAGGGCAACCCGGCCCTGCGCCTGGCGCTGCAGACCCGCGAACAGCACATCCGCCGCGAAAAGGCGACCTCGAACATCTGCACCGCCCAGGTGCTGCTGGCCGTGATGGCCGGCATGTACGCGGTCTACCACGGCCCGCAAGGCCTGACCCGCATCGCGCGCCGCGTGCACCGCATGACCGGCATCCTGGCGGCCGGCCTCCAGCAGCTCGGCTTCAAGCTGGCTAACAGCACGTATTTCGACACGCTGACGGTGGCCACCGACCGCGCCGCCGAGCTGCATGCCGCCGCCAACGCCGCCGGCGTGAACCTGCGCCGCGTCGACGACGGCCACGTCGGCCTGTCGCTGGACGAAACCACGACCCGCGAAGACCTGTCCCTGCTGTTCTCGATCTTCGGCGGCGACGCCCTCGACTTCGACACGCTCGACAAGGATGCAGGCGACGCCTTCCCGCAAGCGCTGGCACGCACCAGCGAGTTCCTGACCCACCCGACCTTCCACCGCTACCACGCCGAGCACGAAATGCTGCGCTACCTGCGCTCGCTGGCGGACAAGGACCTGGCGCTCGACCGCACCATGATCCCGCTCGGCTCGTGCACGATGAAGCTGAACGCGACCTCGGAAATGATTCCGGTCACCTGGCCCGAGTTCTCGAACATCCACCCGTTCGCCCCCGACGAGCAGACCGTCGGCTACCGCGAGATGATCGGCCAGCTCGAAGCCATGCTGTGCGCCGTCACCGGCTACGCCGCGATCTCGCTGCAGCCGAACGCCGGCTCCCAGGGCGAATACGCGGGCCTGCTGGTGATCCAGAAGTACCACCAGTCGCGCGGCGAAGGCCACCGCAACATCTGCCTGATCCCGTCCTCGGCCCACGGCACCAACCCGGCATCGGCCAACATGGTCGGCATGCAGGTGGTGGTCACGGCCTGCGACGAGAACGGCAACGTCGACCTCGCCGACCTGAAGAAGAAGGCCGAGCAGCACAGCGCCAACCTGGCCTGCGTGATGGTCACCTACCCGTCGACGCACGGCGTGTTCGAAGAAGGCATCGCCGAACTGTGCGAGATCGTGCACAGCCACGGCGGCCAGGTCTACATCGACGGCGCCAACATGAACGCGCTGGTCGGCGTGGCCGCGCCGGGCGCCTTCGGCGGCGACGTCAGCCACCTGAACCTGCACAAGACCTTCTGCATCCCGCACGGCGGCGGCGGACCGGGCGTCGGCCCGATCGGCGTCGGCGCCCACCTGGCACCCTTCCTGCCGAACCAGCTGTCGACCGGCTACGTGCGCAACGAAGCCGGCATCGGCGCGGTCAGCGCGGCGGCCTACGGCTCGGCCTCGATCCTGCCGATCTCGTGGATGTACATCGCGATGATGGGCGCCGAGGGCCTGACGAACGCCACCGAAACGGCGATCCTGAACGCGAACTACATCGCGCGCCGCCTGGCCCCGCACTATCCGGTGCTCTACACCGGCCACGACGGCCTGGTTGCGCACGAGTGCATCATCGACCTGCGCCCGCTGCAGGACAAGACCGGCATCTCGAACGAAGACGTCGCCAAGCGCCTGATGGACTTCGGCTTCCACGCCCCGACCATGAGCTTCCCTGTGCCGGGCACGCTGATGATCGAGCCGACCGAGTCCGAGTCGAAGATCGAGATCGACCGCTTCATCGAGGCGATGATCACGATCCACGCGGAGATCGTCAAGGTCGAGCGCGGCGAGTACGACAAGATGGACAACCCGCTCAAGGGCGCCCCGCACACGGCCGAGGTGGTGACCGCCGACGACTGGCAGCACACCTATACCCGTGAAGTGGCGGCCTTCCCGGTCGCGTCGCTGCGCAAGAAGAAGTACTGGCCGCCGGTGGGCCGCGCGGACAACGTGTACGGCGACCGCAACCTGTTCTGCGGTTGCGCGCCGATCAGCGATTACGAATGATCGTTTGATCGTCGATAGGTAAATGTGCGGCGGCGTCGGGGTTTCCCCGGCGCCGCCGCAGTCGTTTGGGGTGGGCATTCATGCTCACGCGGTACGACGGTCGATAGCCGACACGCCTAGTCCCTGCGCGACGCCAGCCTCAAATGCGGCCGCGGCGCGCGCCGGCGGTCGCGCAACGGGCCGGCCGGCGCCGGCGCCGGCGCCGGCGCCGGTTCGGGCACGCCCTGCACCGCCTCGTCGAGGCGGAACGAGGCCACCGCGCGCGACAGGGTCAGCGCCTGCATCTGCAGCGAGCGTGCCGACGCGGCCGCCTCTTCCACCAGCGAGGAATTGCGCTGCGTGACCTGGTCCATCTGCACGATCGCCTGGTTCACTTCCGACAGGCCGCTGGCCTGTTCCGCGCTCGTCGAACTGATCTGGTTGATGATGTCGCCCACCTGCTGCACCGAGACGGCCAGCGTCGCCATGCTGCTGCCGGCCTGGGCCGCCCAGGCGGTGCCGCCCTCGATCTCGCCGACCGAGCGCGCGGCCAGTTCGCGGATCTCGCGCGCCGCCGCCCCGGTGCGCAGGGCCAGCGCGCGCACGTCGGCGGCGACCAGGGCGAAATCATACGCCCCGGCCCTTCCGCCCTCGCCCATCCGGGTCGAGGCCAGCGCCGCGTTGAGCGCCAGCGTCCCGGTTTCGATCGCGATCTCGTCGATCTGCGCGCCGATCTCGCCCACGCGGCGCGCGCTGCCCTTGACCGATTCCATCGTCGTCACCAGCCGGTCGACCACGTTCTCGCCCTGCAGCGCTACGCTGGAGGCCGACTCGGCCAGCCGGTTCGCCGCTTGCGCGCTGTCGGCGGTCTGGTGCACGGTGGCGGCCAGTTCCTGCATCGAGGAGGCGGTATGCTCGAGCGAACTGGCGCGGAAGCTCGCGCGCGTGCTCAGGTTCAGGTTGCCCAGCGCGAGGTCGCGCGAGGCCGAGCCGATCGAACGTGCCGACTCGAGGACGGTGCGCAGGGTAAGGTTCAGGTTGCGGATGCTGGCATTCAGTGCGCGCGAGGTTTCCGCGATCTCGTCGTTGCCGTCGACCAGCACCTTGACGGTCAGGTCGCCGCTGGCCAGGTCGAGGGCGGCAGCGCCGATGGCGCGGATTTCCGCCAGCAGGGTGCGCCGCACCGCCATCGTGATGGCGAGGGAGACGCCGATCGCCAGCGCCACCACGCAAGGCATGAGCCAGGCCATGGTGCGGAAGTCGGCGGCGGCGCTGTTCGACGCTTCCTGCGACAGCGCCTGCGCCAGCTCGGACAGCCCGTTCAGGCGCTGGGCGACCAGGGCGAAGGCGGTATCGGCGCGGCTCATGGCGCTGGCGCTGATCGACTGGTCGTTGCGCGCGATCTCGATCACGTCGCGCACCGCCTGCACGTACACCGCGTGCGCGGCGGCGGCCTGTTCGACGATGCGCCGTTCGGGGCCGCCGGCCGGCGTCATGCCGGCCAGGCGCCGCAAGCCGGCGGCAGTGAGCGCATGCTGCTCGTGGATCTCGCGGATCAGCGGCTCGGTGCGGCTTTTCGGGAAGCTGCCGCCGATCCAGGCATGCAGCCGGTAGACCCCGGCATGCCCGCGCTGGGCCGTGAAGGCGAGTTCGTTCGCCGTGCGCATGTGGAGCGCGCGCTGGCCGACGATGTCTTCCAGCGATGCGTTCTGGCGCACCATCGCATACCAGGCGCCGCAGGACAGGAATACCAGCAGCACCAGCACGATGGCGGGTGCGAGCAAGAGTTTGGGGCCGATCTTCAGGCGCGACAGCATGGTTCACCTCCCCTGGGCGTGGCGGGAAAACGGGCAATGTGCATGAGGGCCGCGAGAGCCGACAGTGTGCCCCGATGCGCGATATTTCCTTAACGCATTCGACCAATGTAGGCCAACAGCCAGGCCGTGCCATTGCGGGAAATCAATACCCGCCGCGCGGCGCCCTCTGCCCCATGCCTGCCGCGCCGGCCCGGCCGGACGACGTAAAAAAGGGACGCCGAAGCGTCCCTTGCCGTCAAGCCGGCCTCGCGGCCGCAGGGTCGGTGCGGTTTATTTGCCGCAGCCCAGCGCGGCAATGCGGTCATGGGCGGCCTTGGCCTGCACCAGGCCGAAGCCGTACTTGGTGTCGCGTCCTGCCGCACCCAGGTCGAGCGCGCTGTTGTTGAGCGAGGTGCGCATCTGGGCTGCGGTACAGGTCGGGAAGTAGCTCCACACCAGGGCCGCGACGGCCGAGACGTGCGGGGTCGCCATCGAGGTGCCGTCGTAGTAGGCGTAGCTGGAGGCCTTGACCGCCACGGTGGCGCTCTGGCCGAGCTGCTTCATCATCGCGGCGCCGTCGGTGTCGGTCGCGGTGACCGACGGGATCGAGGTCACGGTGGTGCCGAGGGTGCCGCCGAAGGCGCCCGCCACGTTGTTGTAGACGATGGCGCCGACGCCGCCGCTGTTCTGGCAGTTCGAGACCTTGACCGCGAAGTCGATCGTGCCGCGCTGGATCAGGCAGACCTTGCCCGACACGGCGGTGTTGACCTTGTCGCCGATGCCGAAATCGGCCAGGGGCGCGGTGGCACTCTTGAGCGGCGAGCCTTCCATGGCGCCGGCCTCGTAGTTCACCCCGCCCACGCTGAGGGCCGCATCGATGCCGCCGCCGGTCGGCACGGTCGAGAGCACGCCGACGCCGGGACCGGCCAGTTCGACGCTGCTGTTGTACTGCGAGAAGCTCGCCCACTGCTTGTTCTCGTCGACGGCGCCGATCATCATCACGCTGGCGTAGCCGGCCGGGTAGGACACGACGCGGTTGCCGTCGTTGCCGGCAGCTGCCAGGCTCAGCACGCCCTTGGCGTACAGAGAATCGAAGGCCTTCTGCTCGGTGGTGGTCTTGCGGCCTCCGCCCAGCGACATCGAGATCACGTTGGCGCCGGCGGCGCCGCACTTGTTCGCCGCCGAGGCCAGGGTCGAGGAATAGGCCCAGCCGTCCTTGCCGAACACTTTTACGATGTGCAGCTTGAGCTGCTTGTTCGGGGCCACGCCGACCACGCCGGTGCCGCTGTTATTGATCGCGGCAATCGTCCCGGCCACGTGGGTGCCGTGGTGGTTCTCGTCGGTGTACCACCAGCCGGTGCCGGCATCGTATTCGCCGGTGACGACGTTGCCGGACAGGTCTTCGTGGCTGCGGTCGTAGCCGGAGTCGATGATGCAGACCATGCGGTTGGACGCCTTGGCGTCGGACAGCTGGTCGGCCTGGACCTGCTTGATGCCGTACGGCACCAGCTGGCCGGTCGCATACGGGGTGCCGGTCGAGGGGCTGGTCAGCGCGAAGGGACGGCGCACCGCGTCCTCTTCGATGTATTCGACGTTCGGGTTGTTCTCGAGGCCTTTCAGGGCCACGTTCGGCACCTCCACGGCCATGGCGTTCATGCCGAAGATCTCGTGCTTGACGGCGCCCTTGGCGGCCATCACCTGCGATTTCACCTTGGCCGCCGCACCCGGCTTGAAGGCCACGATGACACGCGTGGTGTCGGGCGGCGCGGCCTGGGCGCTGCCGAAGACGCCGGCGGCGCACAGGGCGGCCAGGCAGAGGTTGAGGGGTTTCGATGCGCGAACGTCTTTGCTTGCCATGGTTTTTTTCTCCGTATTGATGCTGATAGTCATGCCCGCGCCGGACCGGCGGCGGGCTTGTTGTCTCCACTCACATCGGAATGCATGTGCTCAAGCAGTGTATTGCAAAAATACATTTGCATACATATATCTCTTCAATAGTGTGATCAAAAACGGACTCGACCGTAGGGTGCGCCCCCCGTGCGCACGCGGGGCGGTGCGCGGTCATTGGCGTTGCGGGCATTGGGTGGAAGGGCCGGCGCAACGAAAAACGGCCGGCATATCGCCGGCCGTTCCTGTGAAGCTGCTGCTTCGCTCAGTGAAACTTAGTCGAGCTTGGCCGCGTGTTCGCGGGTCGCGTGGAAGGTCAGCTTCGGCCAGCGCTCCTGGGTCAGGCGCAGGTTGACGCCCGATGTCGCCAGATAGGCCATGTTGCCGGCCGCGTCATAGGCGACGTTGTGGCCGAGCTGGGTCTCGAAATCGGCCAGCGACTTCTTGTCGCTGGACGATACCCAGCGCGCGCTGCTGATGCTCGATCCTTCGAATACGGCGTCCACGCCGTATTCGTTCAACAGGCGGCTCGCCACCACTTCGAACTGCAGCACGCCGACCGCGCCCAGGATCAGGTCCGAACCGAGCACCGGTTTGAACACCTGCACCGCGCCCTCTTCGCCCAGCTGCTGCAAGCCTTTGTGGAGCTGCTTCATCTTCAGCGGGTTGCGGATGCGCACGGTGCGGAACAGGTCGGGCGCGAAATACGGGATGCCGGTGAAGGTCAGCATCTCGCCTTCCGAGAAGCTGTCGCCGATCTGCATGTTGCCGTGGTTCGGCAGGCCGATGATGTCGCCCGCGTAGGCTTCCTCGACCTGCTCGCGGGTCGAGGCCATGAAGGTGACGACCGACGACAATTTGACTTCGCGTCCGAGGCGCAGGTGCTTGACCTTCATGCCCTTCTCGAAGCGCCCCGAGCACACGCGCAAGAAAGCGATGCGGTCGCGGTGGGCCGGGTCCATGTTGGCCTGGATCTTGAATACGAAGCCGCTGAACTTCGGTTCTTCCGGCTTGACGGCACGAACGGTGGCGTCGCGCTCGCGCGGGGCCGGGGCCCAGTCGACCAGCGCCGAGAGGATCTCGCGCACACCGAAGTTGTTGATCGCCGAACCGAAGAAGACCGGGGTCTGGATGCCGGCCAGGAAACGCTCCAGGTCGAACGGATGCGAGGCACCGTGGACCAGTTCCACTTCCATTTTCAGCTGTTCGATCTCGAGCGGGAACATGGTCGCCAGCTTCGGATTGTCGATGCCCTTGATGATCTCGAAGGCGCCGTCGGCCTTTTCCTCGCCGGCCTTGAACAGCATGATCTCGTCCTTCAGCAGGTGGTACACACCGCGGAAGTTCTTGCCCATGCCGATCGGCCAGGTCACCGGCGCGCATTCGATCTTCAGCACCGATTCGAGCTCATCCAACAACTCGAGCGGGTCGCGCGTTTCGCGGTCGAGCTTGTTCATGAAGGTGACGATCGGCGTATTGCGCATGCGGCAGACGTCGAGCAGCTTGATCGTCTGCGCCTCCACGCCCTTGGCCGCGTCGATCACCATCAAGGCCGAGTCGACCGCGGTCAGCACGCGGTAGGTGTCTTCCGAGAAGTCCTGGTGGCCGGGCGTGTCGAGCAGGTTGATCACGTGGTCGCGGAACTCGAACTGCATCACCGAGGAGGCGACCGAAATGCCGCGCTGCTTCTCGATGTCCATCCAGTCGGAGGTCGCGTGACGCCCGCTCTTGCGGCCCTTGACCGTGCCGGCCAGCTGGATCGCGCCCGAGAACAGCAGCAGCTTCTCGGTCAGCGTGGTCTTGCCGGCGTCCGGGTGGGAGATGATGCCGAAGGTGCGGCGGCGCGCCACCTCGCCTGCAATCGCGGCGGACGGCTTCTCGGCCGCAGCCGCCGCAATACTGTCGGTCGAATCGGGGGTAGGTACTGCGGTATCGGTTGCCATAGTCTCGGCCAAAGCGGTGGGTCCTTGCAAAACCCTCGATTTTACCGGGTCCGCCGCCCCTTGTGTGAGTCCTCTCGTAATTTCGCCCCTTGCACACGGGCTTGTCAGGATTCCGTCAGGAAACTTTCAGCGAAATGACAGCTTAGTTGTTTATACTGAGCAACATTATTCAACGCGAGGAAATGCCATGAACCGATCCCTGACGAGTCGCCGCAGCGCGCGCGCCGCCGGCTTCAGCCTGATCGAACTGCTGGTCGCCGTCGCCATCGTCGGCATCCTGGCCGCGGTCGCCTACCCGGCCTACGGCAGCTACCTGGTCAAGAACAGCCGCGCCGCAGCCCAGGTCTACCTGATGGAGGTGGCCCAGGCCCAGAGCC
Source organism: Massilia sp. GCM10023247 (assembly GCF_042653325.1). Lineage (NCBI taxonomy): Bacteria > Pseudomonadati > Pseudomonadota > Betaproteobacteria > Burkholderiales > Oxalobacteraceae > Massilia > Massilia sp. GCM10023247. The sequence continues at coordinate 122,882 of NZ_JBHSIB010000006.1, read as the reverse complement.
AGCACATGGCGGACTCGCGCAGCTATGCCACCACCGTGGGGGCCCTCGGCGTCAATCCGCCGGCCAAGGTATCGGACAAATACGCAATCGCGATCGCCGTGCAGGACGGACCGCCGTCCACCTTCACCGTCACCGCCACGCCGCTTGCCGGCGGCTCGCAGGTGGCCGATGGGGCGCTGTCGATCAACAGCGCGGGCACCCGCAGCCCGGCCGCGAAATGGTAAATCCGTCCCGCGCCCGCGGTTTCACCCTGCCCGAACTGCTGACGGCGGTGGCCATCGTCGGCGTCCTGGCCTCGGTCGCCGCGCCGGCCTACTCGTCGATGATCGCCTCGATCCGCGCGCGCAGCCTCGGCAGCGACCTGTACGCGGCGTTGTCGCTGGCCCGCAGCGAAGCGATCAAGCGCAATGCCGAGGTGAGCCTGGTGCCGGTCAGCGCGCGCCAGTGGCAGCAAGGCTGGAGCATCCGCGACCCGGGCAACTTTGCCCGCAAGCTCGACGACCATCCGGCCGTGGCCGGCGCGACCGTCGCCGGTCCGGACAGCGTGGTCTTCCTGCCCAACGGCCGGGTCAGGAACGGGGCCCGCCCGGCCTTCGACATCAGCGTCGGGGAGAGCCAGCGCCGCTGCATCAGGGTCGACCTGTCCGGACGCCCGAACCAGAGCACTGCTGCCTGCTGACGCCATGCGCCTCCTTCCCTCCCCTCATGTCCCCGCCCACGCCCGCCAGCGCGGCGTCAGCCTGGTCGAAGTGCTGGTCACGATGGTCGTGCTCGCCTTCGGCCTGCTCGGGCTGGCCGCCTTCCAGACCAAGGCCCAGGTCGGCTCCATCGAGTCCTACCAGCGCGCCCAGGCCGCCGTGCTGCTGCAGGACATGCAGGCCCGCCTGAGCGGCAATACCCCGCAGGCGGCCAGCTACGTGACCGACACGCCGCTCGGCACCGGCAACACCATGGGCATCGACTGCAGCGCGCAGGCGGCCGGCAGCGCGCGCGACAAATGCGAGTGGAACGCGGCCCTGAAGGGCGCGGCCGAGCAGCGCGACGGCGTGCTCGGCGGCGCCATGCAGGGCGCGCGCGGCTGCATTACCCAAGTCCAGGCCGAGAACACCGCCGCCGGGGTCTGCACCCCCGCCATCTACCTGGTGAGCGTCTCCTGGCAGGGCATGCACGCCACGCTCGCCCCGTCGCACGCCTGCGGCAAGGACCTGTACGGGGCCGACACCAACCGCCGCACCATCTCGGCCCGGGTCGCGGTCGGCCTGCCCGCATGCATCTGAGGAAGCACATGACCCGACACCCTGTCCCGCCGCGCGCCGCGCGCGGCTTTTCGCTGGTCGAACTGCTGATCGCGGTGGCGATCGGGCTGGCCCTGCTGGCCGGCCTGTCGGCCATGTTCGTCAAGAACACCCGCGCCCAGGCCGAGATCGAAAAGGCCCATCGCCAGGTCGAGAACGGCCGGTATGCGATCGACCTGCTGGCGGGCGACCTGCGCAACGCCGGCTACCTCGGCGAATTCAACCCGACCGTGCTGCCGGCGCCGGCCGCGCTGCCGCCGGCCTGCGCCGGCACCCTCGACGAGCTCAGGGCCGGCCTGGCGCTTGCGGTCCAGGGCGTGGACGGCAACGCTGCCGGCCTGAGCTGCCTGTCCGATGTGCGTGCCGGCACCGACGTGCTGGTGGTGCGGCGCACCTCCACCTGCGTCGCCGGCAGCAGCGGCTGCGAAGGCACTGCCAGTGGCGGCCCCTTCTTCCAGGCTTCCTTGTGCAACAACGCGAGCGAGCTCAATTCGCCCAACGTCACCGACTTCTACTCGCTCGCGCTCGGCACGGGCGGCCTGACCCGTCACGGGCGCGACTGCACCGCGGTAGCGAACAGCGGCACGCCGGCCGCGATCCGGCGCTACCGCACCCATATCTATTTTGTCGCCAACAACAACGTGGACGGCGACCGCATCCCGACGCTCAAGCGCGCCGAACTGGTCAGCGACGGCACGACCATCGACTGGAACATCGTGCCGCTGGCCGAGGGCATCGACAACCTGCAATTCGAATATGGCCTCGACCTGGCGCCCGCCACCTTCGGCGACGGCGTGGCCGACCTGACCACGGCCAACCCGGCCACGGCCGCCGGCTGCGCGGCGGCCGCCTGCGCAGTCGCCAACTGGCGCAGCGCGGTGGCGGTCAAGGTCCACGTCCTGGCCCGCAACGCCGCGCCGACCACGGGCCACGTCGACCGCAAGACCTATGTGCTCGGCCTGAACGCCGACGGCGGCAGCAACGAGATCGGCGCGGCCCGCGACGCCTACAAGCGCCACGTTTTCCAGTCGCTCGTGGCGCTGCCCAACCCGGCCGGAAGGAGGATGCCATGAGCATGACTGCGCAGCGCCGCGAAACCGGCATGACCCTGATCACCGCCCTGATCATGCTGGTGCTGCTGACCCTGGTCGCCCTGACCAGCTTCAACCTCGGCAAATCGAACCTGCAGATCGTCTCCAACATGCAGCAGCGCGACGAGGCCGCCGCCGCCGCGCGCGAGGTGATCGAGGAAACCATCAGCAATACCCGCTTCTTCGTCACGCCCAGCCACATCCTGGCCAATCCCTGCAACGGCGAACCGAACCGGCGCTGCGTCGACAGCAACGGCGACGGCAAGACCGACGTCAAGGTGGCGATCGAAAACAAGCCGAAGTGCGTGGTGGCCCCCTTGATCCGCAACAGTTCCCTCAACATGGCCAATACCGAGGACGCCACCTGCAGCATGGGCAGCAACCAGAGCTTCGGCGTGGCCGGCGCGGTGGACGGCAACTCGGCCTGCGCCGACAGCGTGTGGGAAATCACCGCCGTCGCCACCGACGTCGAGACCGAGGCCGAAGTCGAGGTCACCCAGGGTGTCGCGGTGCGCGTCGCGCGCGACGACGTGACCAATAATTGCCCTACCACGTGAAAGACCAGACCATGAACCGCAGCGCACGCCGCACCGCCATCCATCCACGCGCACTCGCGCTCGCCTGCGCCCTGGCCGCCGTCGCGCCGCTGGCCGGCGCCGACGACATCGACATCTTCACGGGCGCCTCGGCCGGCACCAAGATCAATCCGCGCGTCCTGATCGTGCTCGACAACACCTCGAACTGGTCGCGCCAGAGCCAGAAGTGGGCCAACAAGACCGCCCAGGGCCAGTCCGAAGTCAACGCCATCAAGCGCGTCGTGGCCGAACTCGACGGCAGCGTGAGCCTGGGCCTGATGGAATTCGTCACCGGCGGCACCGCCAACGACAATGGCGGCTTCATCCGCTACGCGGTGCAGCCGATGGGGACGGACGAGCGCGCCGCGATTTCGGCCCAGTTGACCACGATCCATGGGGGCATCAACAGCCCGGACGAGAAACGCAACGCGAACACGCCCTACGGCAACCTGATGTACGACGTGTACAACTATTTCGCGGGCGCCAATTCGTATTCGCCCGCGGCCACGCTGGCGAGCAAGGCCGACGTCAAGGGCTACACGAGCGCCTACTCGCGGTTCGCCTCGCCCCTGTCGGCGGACAACATCTGCGGCAAGAACTACGTCATCTTCATCGGCAACCCGAATTCCAGCGGCCCGAGCGCCGACAGCGCGGCCAACACGGCCAAGCTCACGGAGCTCAACGGCAGCGCCATGCCCCAGTTCGGCCTGCCCAACTTTGCCACCAAGATGGTCAGCACCGATACCACCATCGACGTCACGGCGCAATGCTACAAGGACCCGGCCAGCGCGGCGGTCGAGCTGCCCTCGTTCGCCGGCACCTGCGAGGACTACACGGACGGCTGCAAGATCGGCACGATCGCGGCCAGCGAGGCGGGCGTCTGCACCGCCGGCAAGAGCCGCTACAACGTGGTGGCCACCGACACCATCATCAGCACCACCCTGACCGGTTCCACCAGCGCCGACACCGGCCCGCGCAACGCCGACGAATGGGCGGCCCTGCTGCACACCCGCGGCATCCCGGTGCCCGGCACCACGGTCCGGCCCTCGGTGTCGACCTATACCATCGACGTCTACAACGCCCAGCCGAACGCGGAGCACACCTCGCTGTTGCTGGGCATGGCCAAGGCCGGCGGCGGCAAGTATTACGCGGCCAAGAACGAAGAATCGATCGTCGCCGCGCTCAAGGACATCCTGATCGAGATCCAGGCCGTGAACAGCAGCTTCGCCTCGACCAGCCTGCCGGTCAACGCGACCAACCGCTCGCAGAACGAAAACCAGGTGTTCATCGGCATGTTCCGCCCCGACCAGGATGCCAAACCGCGCTGGTTCGGCAACCTCAAGCGCTACCAGCTGATCGATACCCCTACCGGGCTCGACCTGGGCGACGTGGCCGGCAAGCGCGCCGTCAATCCACAAACCGGTTTCGTCACCCCTTGCGCGCAAAGCTACTGGACGAGCGACAGCACCAGCAGCGACGGCAAGAGCGGCTACTGGGCCGGCATGGGCCTGACGCCCGACCCGGCCGGCAACTGCGACATCGCCGGCCCCAACAAGTATTCCGACGCGCCGGACGGCCCGTTCGTGGAAAAAGGCGGCGCCGCCCAGGTGCTGCGCCAGGGTAACGTCGCAGGCGGCACGGGGAATGCGGTCAACCGCACCATGTACACGCAAAGCAGCGGCGCGCTGGTGCCCTTCTCCTGGGCCAGCGCCTACCTGGACTCTGCGCTCGTCAAGTTCGTGCGCGGCGAAGACGTCAACGGAGAAAAGGCGATCGGCAGCGGCACCCGCCCCTCGATCCACGGCGACGTCATCCATTCGCGTCCGCTGCCGGTGAACTACGGCACGAGCGGCGTCACGGTCTTCTACGGCGCCAACGACGGCACCTTCCGCGCGCTGAACGCCGATACCGGGGTCGAGCGCTGGGCTTTCGTGGCGCCGGAATTCCTGCCGCGCCTGTCGCGCCTGAAGAGCAATTCGCCGCTGGTGGCCTACCCCGACATGGCGACCCCGGAGGGTCCGGCACCGACGCCCAAGGACTACTTCTTCGACGGCTCGACCGGCCTGTACCAGGACGCCACGAGCAGCAAGGTCTGGATCTACCCGACCATGCGCCGCGGCGGGCGAATGATCTATGCGCTCGACGTCACCAGGCCGGGAGAACCGGTCTTCAAGTGGAAAGCCGGCTGTCCCAACCTCGGCAACGACACCGGCTGCACCGAAGGCATGAGCGGCATCGGCCAGACCTGGTCGACCCCGGCCGTCGCCTTCATCAAGGGCTATTCGGCCACCAGGCCGGTGGTCGTGGTCGGCGGCGGCTACGACCGCTGCGAGGACGAGGATCGCGCGAGCCCGAACTGCGGCGCCACCAAGGGCGGCATCGTCTACGTCCTCGACGCCGACACCGGCGCCGTCATCCGCTCGTTCGCCACCGAGCGCTCGGTCGCGGCCGACATCGCCATGGTCGACATCGACAACGACGCCTTGCCCGACTACGCCTATGCAGCCGACACCGGCGGCAACCTGTACCGCATCGACTTCACGGATGGTCCCTCGACCCGCAACGCGCTGGCGAGCAAGGACTGGACCAGCCGCAAGGTGGCGCGCACCGCGGGCGGCGGGCGCAAGTTCCTGTTCGCCCCGGCCCTGCTCGCGTCGCAAGGCAAGGTCTTCGTGGCGCTGGGCAGCGGCGACCGCGAGCATCCGCTGTACAGCCACTATCCGTACGCGAACGTGGTGAACCGCTTCTATGTCTACAAGGACGACCTGGCGGCAGTCTCCGCGCCCGCCCAGGACCTCGACGCGCTGGCCGATTACACCAGCCAGAATTCCTGCGACACGCCGCGCGTGCTGCCGTCCAACGACCTCAAGGGCTGGTTCATGAACCTGAACCAGTACGGCAAGGGAGAACAGGTGGTGACCTCGGCCCTGATCGCCGGCGGCATGGTGACCTTCAGCACCAACCGCCCGATCGAACCCAAGGCCGGCACCTGCTCGACCACCCTGGGCGAAGCACGCGGCTACTGGGTCAACCTGCTCAACGCGGCCGGCGCCATCAATACCCCCGGCGCCTGCGGCGGCATCCGTTCCTCGACCTTCGTCGGCGGCGGCCTGCCGCCCTCGCCGGTGCTGGCCAGCGGCGTGCTGGTCGACGGCAAGGCGACCACGGTCGTGATCGGCGCGGTACAGAAGGGTTCGGACGGCGCTGCCGGCGCCAGCGTCGCGATCGCGCCGCAGCGCATCCGCCCGGCCATCAGCTCCAAGCGCAAGCGCACCTATTCCTATACGTCGGAAGCGCGCTAGGGGAAAGCGACCGTGAACACGGCGCCGCCCCCGGGCGCCGTGCCCAGCTTCACCGCGGCGCCGTGCAGGTCGGCGATGTCGCGCACGATCGCCAGGCCAAGCCCGCTGCCGAGCGTGCTGCCGCCTTCGTCCAGGCGCACGAACCGCTCGAACACCTGCTCGCGCATGGCCGCCGGGATGCCCGGTCCGTTGTCCTCCACCCGCAGCAGCGTCTCCTCCCCATCCCTGCCGCAGCTGACCGTCACCCGGCCGCCACGCGGCGTGTAGCGCAAGGCGTTGTCGACCAGGTTGTCGACCAGGTCGCGCAGCAGGAAGCGGTCGCCTTGCACCGGCGCCGCTTCCAGCTCGAAGCCGAGGTCGATGTCGCGGCTGGCGGCCTGCTCGACAAAGGACTGGATGGCGTCGGCCACCAGCGCCGCCAGGTCGAGCGGCGCCAGGCGCAGGCGGTCGAATCGGTTCGGCTCGGCACGCTCGAGCGAGAGCAGCTGGTTCGTCTGCCGGATCAGGCGCTCGTTCGCGCCCAGCATCAGCTCGACCGAACGGCGCGTCTCGGGGTCGGCGGCATGGCGCGCGGCCAGCCATTCGAGCTGCAGGCGCAGGCCGGCCAGCGGCGTGCGCAGCTGGTGCGCCACATTGGCGCGGAACTCGTCCTGGGCGCGGGCGCCGGCGGCGATCCGTCCCAGCAGGTTATTGAAGGCATCGACCACCGGCGCCAGTTCGCGCGGCATGCCGGCATCGTCGAGCGGCGCCAGGTCGGCGCTGCCGCGGGCGTCGAGGCGGGCGCGCAGGCGGGCCAGCGGCGCCAGGCCGTTGCCGACCGAGAACCAGACGAGCCCGACCAGCGCCAGGCTGAACACGACCTCGAGCAGCACCAGCGAGCGCACGATGGCGGCGCGCACCTGCTGGCGCGCGCGCACAGTACGTGCCACGCTGACGCGCTGCAGGCCGTCCGCGCCGGCGAGCTCGTCGACCGCCACCCGCACCGGCTCGCCGTCCAGGGTGGCGTCGTGCATGCCGGCCCTTCGATAGGCCGGCAGCGCGGCGGCGCCGGCCAGCAGGCGCCCGTCGGCCCCATGCAGGGCGGTCCAGGTCGCTTCACCAAGATGGTCGTCCGCACCGTCCGCATCGTCCGCACGCGCGGCGCCGGCCAGCGCGGCCGGCCCCCCGGCCCGCACCCGCTCCGCCAGTCCGGCCGCGGCCGTGCGCAGGCCCTCGTCAAAAGCGAGCTGGGCCGGCGTCCAGGCCAGCAGGTAAGTCAGCGCCGCGGCGCCCAGGTTGACCAGCAGGATAGGGCCGACCAGCCACTTGAGCAGGCGCAGCCGGATGCTGCCGGTGCCGCCGCCGATGCCGCCGATCATCCCGCCGTTCACGGTGCCGCTGCGGCTTCCAGCAGGTAGCCGAAACCGCGGATGGTGCGCAGCGACAGGCCGGCGCCGTCGAGCTTGAGGCGCAGGCGCGATACATAGACTTCGACCGCGTTCAGGGTCAGGTCTTCGCCCCAGGGGGCGATGGTGTCGATGATCTGCTGTTTCGATACGACCCTGCCCGCCTGCTGCAGCAGGTATTCGAGCACGGCCCATTCGCGCGCCGATAGTTCGAGGGCACGGTCGTGGATGCGCGCGCGGCGCGCGCCGGAATCGAGTATCAGGTTGCCCAGGGCCAGCACGGCGCTCTTGGGCGCGTTGCGGCGCGCCAGCGCGCGGATGCGCGCGACCAGCTCGGGCGTTGCAAAGGGTTTCACGAGGTAGTCGTCGGCCCCTGTCTCGAGGCCGCGCACCCGGTCTTCGACGGCGTCGCGGGCAGTCAGCAGCAGCACCGGCGTGGTGTCGCCGCGGGCGCGCAGGCGGCGCACGACTTCGAAGCCATCGATGCCGGGCAGGCCGATGTCGAGCACGGCGACAAGTGGGGGATTACGCTGGAGCAGCAGGTCGGCCTGGAGCCCGTCGCGGGCCAGCTCGACCTGCATGCCATGGCCCTGCAAGCTACGGATCAGGCCGTCAGCAAGGACGGCATCGTCTTCGACAAGTAGGACAAACATGCGCGCAAGGAGAATTCAGGGATGGTTTGGAGCAAAGGCAGGGCAGCTCAGGCCGCCATTATGCGCCAAAACCTTGCGCTGGCTACACAAAATGCCTGTTTTAGCGCATCTCTCCCAGTAGGACTGGACTGACAAGACACCATGCATACAGCCTACACGGGGGCAACCCCAAGTCTTATGTTCGCCAACGGACTATAGCTTTAATGTACACACATCGCGATGAGGCAGTGTCAGCAGTCTCGGTAAGTCGCCCTTGATGCAATAAGTGAAGATAAGAGGACAGAAAATGAACAACGCTCAACTCGGTGGTGTCACGCAAAAAACGCAATCGGTTTCCCGGATTCCTGCAAGCAAAGAGGACATCAAGCCTGCGTCCCGTCCAGTTGTCAGTGTCAGCGGCACCCAGCAGAACGAATTGCTGGCCGCCCTCCCGCGCCAGGACCTGGAAACCCTGTTCGAGCACCTGGAACTGGTCCCAATGCCATTTGGCAAGGAACTGTTTGAGTATGGCAGCAAATTGGAATACGTGTATTTTCCAACGACGGCAATCGTGTCGCTGCTGTATGTGATGGAAGACGGTGCTACCACCGAGATCGCCGTCGTCGGCCACGAAGGTGTCGTCGGCGTGTCGCTGTTCATGGGTGAGCGTGCCATGTGCAGCGCCGTCGTCCAGAGCGCCGGCTACGGCTACCGCCTGAAGACCCAATACCTGCGCGACGCCTTCATGAAAGGCGGCGCCCTGCCCCAGCTGCTGATGCGCTACACCAACGCCCTGTTCGCCCAGATGGCACAGAACGCCGTCGGCGGCCGCCACAGCTCGATCGAACAGAAGCTGTGCCGCTGGCTGCTCGACCGCCTGGACCGTTCGCCAGGCAACGAGCTGAAAGTGACCCAGGAACTGATCTCGATCATGCTGGGCGTACGCCGCGAAAGCATCACCGCCGCCGCCGGCAAGCTGCAGGACGAAGGCCTGATCCAGTACCGCCGCGGCAACATCACGGTGCTCGACCGCGCCGGCCTCGAAGAATATGCAGGCGAATGCTACAAGGTCGCCAAGACCGAATACGACCGCCTGTTGATGGATGTGGCGCGCTAAGCCAGCTGCCTGACGTTGCTGTCCTGATCATCGAATCCCGCCGCCGGCCCTGCCCGCGGCGGGATTTCCTTTTCCTGGCAAGCCGCGCCTGCTTCCCCGGTGCCACCGGCCTCGGCCAGCGGGATGCGCGCCCGTACGCAGGTGCCGATATCGTTGACCCCGCGGCCCACCTCGAGCTTCCCGCCCAGCAACAGGGCCCGCTCGCGCATCCCCAGCAGGCCGTGCGACTTGGCCCGCGTGAACGCGTCCGGGGCGATGCCGACGCCGTCGTCGCTCACCTCCAGTGCGATCGTCTCACCCTCCCGCTCCAGGTGCACGATCACGTTGCGCGCCCCGGCGTACTTGGCGATGTTGTTCAAGGACTCCTGCACGATCCGGAACAGCGCAATCGCATGCATGGGGCCGGCGTCGTCGATCTCGCCCTCGACCAGCACGTCACAGTCGAGGCCGGTGACGCGGGCATAGTCGCTGCAATAGCTCTGCAGCGCGGCCGACAGGCCCAGGTTGTCGAGCAGGCTGGGACGCAAGTCTTCGACGATGCGGCGCTTGAGCTGCACCGTGTCGACCAGGGTGGCGCGCGCCCGCGCCAGCATTGCCGCCAGTTCCGGGCGGCTGCTGCGCAATTGTTCGGCCACGCTGTTCAAGTCCATGCCGATCGCGGTCAGGTTGGCGCCCATTTCGTCGTGCAATTCGCGCGCCAGGCGCGACTTTTCCTCTTCCGAGACATGGATCAGGTGGCGCGACAGCACGGATAGCTGCTCGGTACGCTTGGCCACCGTCGATTCGAGTTCTTCGTTGACGGCCTGCAGGGCGTGCTCGGCCTGCGCACGCGCGGCAAAACTACGCTGGATCAGCCGGTAGAACAGCAGCAGCACGATAATCGCGGCGGCATTGATGCCCAGGCCGAGCAGCACGGCGTGGCGGTATTGCTTATAAAAGGTATCGCTGTAGGCGTTCAGCAGTTCGTTCTGCTCGCTCAGCATGATCACGACCTGCAGCCGGATCTCGTCGCTGTCGCCATCATTGGGCGCACCGGTAATGGTCAGGATTTCCTTCAGGCCACCGTCGCGGTAGATCGCGAGGGCCTGGTTCATCATGTCGAGCTGGCGCATGACGAGCGTGCGCAGTTGCGCCAGGTTCTTTTGCTGTGACGGATTGTCGGCCAGCAGCTCCTTCAAGGTGCGCAGCTGGTTCTCGATCTGGACCGGGGCGCCCTGCACCGCGCCCAGGTAGGTCGGGTTATCGGACAGGAAATAGCCGCGCATATTGCTTTCGGCGTCGGTCACGAGCAGGTTCAGGTGCTGCAGCTCGTCGGTGACGCGGGCGGTCTGGTCCTGCAGGCTGTTGGCGGCCTTCAGGCCGTCGAGGTTGCGCAGCAGGCTGAAGCCGTTGGCCAGCAGGATCAGCACGCAGACGGCGCAGATCAGGGTTTGGTACCAGGGCAGGCTGCGGCTCCGGGAAGGAACGGGATCGCTGGTGAAATACATGTGTCGGATTCCTTTCGCGCAACTTACCGGACAAGCCCCAGATTATAGACCTGTCCGTACGGAAATGCTGCACAGCGGCATGTACGGTGACGGGGGTGTTACAGGAGGAAAGCGGTGCCGCTTCCGCGCGGCCGACGGCGGGAGCGGAGGCCGGGCCGGGCGCCTTGCGTTGACGTGCACGCGGCCGGGCGGCCGCGGTGCCGGCTCGAATCGCCGGCCAGGGCGGACGCCGGGCGGCGTCCGCAAGCCTGCTAGTCGAGCAGGTTGTTCTTCATGGCGTAGTAAGTCAGGTCGCTGTTCGACTGCAAGCCCATCTTTTCCATGATGCGGGTACGGTAGGTGGACACGGTCTTGATCGACAGCGACAGCGCGGTGCCGATATCGGAGACGGTGGCACCCTTGGCGAGGCGCAGGAACACCTGGAACTCGCGGTCCGACAACTCGGTGTGCAGCGCCGTGTTCGGGTCGCGGTCGAAGCTCTGCGCCAGCAATTCGCCGACGGTCGAGCTGACGTAGCGGCGGCCCTGGAACACCGTGCGCACGGCTGTCTTGAGCTCGTCGGCATCGCACTCCTTGTTCAGGTAGCCGTTGGCGCCCATCTTGAACAAATTCAGTGCGTACTGTTGCGCCGGATAGCCGGAGAGGATCAGCACCGGCAGGTTCGGCTGGCCCTGGCGGATGGTACGCAAAATGTCGATCCCGCTCTGGTCGGGCATGGCGATGTCGAGCAGCAGGACGTCGCAGATTTCGCGCCGCGCAATATCGAGCGCTTCGCGGCCGGTGGCCCCTTCGGCCACGACCTCGAAGTCGCCGGACGACGAGAAAATCTGTTTGAAGCCTGCTCGAACTATCTGGTGATCGTCACAAATGGCAACGCGTATCATTGTCTTCCCTTAAATTTTCCTGGCACAGGAAAGAGCCGGTAACATTTGCCCGGCTGTCATGCGTTGATCTACTTAAACCGCATGTAACATTTTAGCACTCCGACGCCCATCTACAACAGGCGCACGAATGCTGGGCTAACTGAACCGTAACGAAACCGCTGCGGCGCAACGCCGGCAGGCCTTGTTGCCCTGCCCGCTTGCGTCCGGGCCGGCGGATCATGCTCTTCAGGCCGGCTGTTGCACGCCTTGTTTTAGCAGCGCAACGATGTCCAGCAGTTCTTCGCGCAGCTTGACCACGTCGACCGTCGGCGCCTCCTCGACCTGGACCGGCTCGATGCCGCCGGCCAGGGCGCTGGCACGATTGTCGAGCCGGTTACGGGCCCCGCTGATCGTGAAGCCCTGTTCGTAGAGCAGTTCGCGGATGCGCCGGATCAGGAGCACCTCGTGGTGCTGGTAATAGCGGCGATTGCCACGGCGTTTGACAGGCTTGAGCTGAGTAAATTCCTGCTCCCAGTAGCGCAGCACGTGCGGCTTGACGCCACACAAATCGCTGACTTCGCCGATCGTGAAGTAGCGCTTGGCCGGGATCGGCGGCAGCGCGGTCAATTCAGTCTTGTTGGGGCGGTCGTTCATGGCTCACTTATCTTGGCGCTCAGGCGGCGCGCGCCAGCGAAGACGGCGGCGGGCTGGTTTCTTCGACCATGCCCTTCAGCTTCTGGCTGGCGTGGAAAGTCACGACGCGGCGCGCCGTGATCGGGATCTCTTCCCCGGTTTTCGGATTGCGGCCCGGCCGCTGCGGTTTGTCGCGCAACTGGAAGTTGCCGAATCCCGACAGCTTGACGGCCTCGCCGCGCTCGAGCGCGTTGCGGATTTCGTCGAAGAAAGTTTCGACCATGTCCTTGGCTTCGCGCTTGTTCAGGCCGACCTGCTCGAAGAGCAACTCGGCCAACTCGGCCTTGGTAAGGGTCGGCAGGTCCCGCTCGGCTTCCTTGCGGACCCGTGCCACCTGCATCGCGCGATGCAGGTCGGCCGCCAGAGCCTCCTGGAATACGGCCGAATCAACGTCGTTGTTATTAATTTTGAAGCCCTGCCTTCATTCAGATGGACACAATTTGGACGTTTGCTAACCTGGAGCCCCGGCACGAGGCCAGGCGCTCTTATCCGCGCATTTTTGCGCTGTGTTTTTCTCTTGCGGCCTCGGCCACGGCAGCCATCACGGCCTCCACGGCATCGTCCTGCAAGGTCGATTGAGTATCTTGCAAGCCAAAGCGGAAAGCAAGCGATTTTTCGTCCGCCTCCAGGCCCTTGCCGCGGTATTCATCAAATAAAACAATGGCTTGCACGATCTTACCCAAGGGGTGAGCGGCTACGGCCGCCTGGAACGAATCGATCACGGCCTGGGCCGGAACGTCCGCCTTCACCACCAGGGCGAGGTCGCGCGTGGCGCCCGGGAACTTCGAAATCTCGACGTAGCGCGGGACCACGCGTTCTTGCAGCGCGGCGGCATCGACCTCGAACAGTACCGGGGCCTGCGGCAGGTCGTACTTCTGCAGCCAGCGCGGATGCAGTTCGCCGATGAAGCCGACGACGCGGCCGTCGAGCTCGACATTGGCACAGCGGCCCGGGTGCAGCGCCGGGTGCTCTGCCTTGACGAAGCGTACCACACGTGGCGAAAACAGCGCTTCCAGATCGGCTTTCAGGTCGAAGTAGTCGACCGCGCGCGCGCCCTGGCCCCACTGCTCGTCGAAGGCCGGGCCGTAGGCCATGGCGCCGACGCGCTTGGGCTGGTCGAAGCCCGCCACCGACAGCGGGCCGTCGGCCGTGGTGTCGTTACGGTGGAACACGGCGCCCACTTCGAACACGCGCACGCGCCCCGCCTTGCGGTTCATGTTGTAGCGCACGTTGGCCAGCAGGCCGCCGATCAGCGAGGAGCGCATCACGCTCATCTGGCTGGCGATCGGGTTCTGCAGCTTGATCGGCTGCTCGTTGCCGGCGAAATCCTTTTCCCAGGCCGTTTCCACGAAGCTCATGTTAACCACTTCCTGGTAGCCGAGGTCGGCCAGCAGGTGGCGCACCGCGAACAGCGAGCGGGTCGCTTCCGGCTCGATCAGCATCGCGCTCGGTGCGACCGGCGGGTTGGCCGGAATGTTCTCGAAGCCGTACACGCGCGCGACTTCCTCGATCAGGTCTTCCTCGATCTCGATGTCGAAACGGTAGGACGGCGCGGTCACGGCGAACTGCCCTGCCTCATGGGTGAACGGCAGGTGCAGGCGGGTGAAGATGTCGGCCACGACCTCGTCGGTGAGCGGCACGCCGATCACTTTCTGGGCGCGCGCCGTGCGCATCACGACCGGCTGGCGCTGCGGCAGGTTGGCGACCTGGTCGTCGATCGGGCCGACACGGGTGCTCTCGAGACCGCAGATCTGCACGATCAGGGCGGTAATGCGCTCGATGTGCTCCACGGTCGTGGCGTAGTCGACGCCGCGCTCGAAACGGTGGGCCGCGTCGGTCGAGAAATTGTACTTGCGGGCACGGCCCTGGATCGCGTTGGGCCACCAGAAGGCCGCTTCCAGGTAGATGTCGGTCGTGTCCAGGGTCACGGCGGTCGAATCGCCGCCCATGATGCCGGCCAGGGACTCGATTTCCTTGTCGTCGGCAATCACGCCGACCCACTCGTCGACCTCGACGGTGTTGCCGTTCAGGAGCTTGAGCGATTCGCCCTTCTTGCCCCAGCGCACGTCAATGCTGCCGTGAATCTTTGCCAGGTCGAACACGTGCGACGGACGGCCGACTTCAAGCATGACGTAGTTCGAGATGTCGACCAGGGCCGAGACCGAGCGTTGGCCCGAGCGCTCCAGGCGCTGCTTCATCCAGTCGGGCGTTGCCGCTTTCGCGTTCAGGCCGCGGATCACGCGCCCGGTAAAACGACCGCACAGGTCCGGCGCCGAAATCTTGACGGGCAGCACTTCGTCCAACGTGACCGGCACCGGCACCGTGGTCGGCAGGTGCAGCGGGGTGCCGGTGAGCGCCGACACTTCGCGCGCGACGCCTAGCACCGACAGGCAATCGGCCTTGTTCGGGGTCAGCTTGATCGTGAATTTCAGGTCGTCCAGTCCGAGGTAGTCGCGGATGCTGGTGCCGACCGGGGCATCGGGCGGCAGCTCCATCAGGCCGCTGCTCTCTTCCGAAATTTTCAGCTCTTTCGCCGAACACATCATGCCTTGCGACTCGACGCCGCGCAGTTTTCCGACCTTGATCTCGAAGGGCTTGCCGTCGCTGCCGGGCGGCAGCACGGCGCCGGCCTTGGCGCAGATCGCTTTCATGCCCACGCGCACGTTGGGCGCGCCGCAGACGATATTCAGCAGCTCGCCGGTGCCGACATTGACCTGGCACACGTTCAGGCGGTCCGCATTCGGGTGCTTGGCCACTTCGACCACTTCGGCCACGACCACGTTCGAGAACGGCGGCGCGACCGGTTCGACTTCCTCGACCTCGAGGCCGGACATCGTTAGCAGGTGGGACAGCTCATCCGAAGACAGTTTCGGATCGACCATGGAACGGAGCCAGTTTTCGGAGAATTGCATAATCTTTACCTTGTAACCAGGTGACTTATTATTGGGCGTACTGAATCGGCAGCCGGATTAATTAAATTGCTTCAGGAATCGTAGGTCGCCTTCGTAGAAGAGACGCAGGTCGTTGATTCCATAACGCAGCATCGTCAGGCGCTCGAGGCCGGAGCCGAACGCGAAGCCGATGAATTTTTCCGGGTCCAGCCCGAAGTTGCGCACCACGGTCGGGTGCACCTGGCCGGCGCCCGACACTTCCAGCCAGCGGCCCTTGAGCGGACCGGAGCCGAAGGCGATGTCGATCTCGGCCGACGGTTCGGTGAACGGGAAGTAGGACGGGCGGAAGCGCACCTGCAGGTCTTCGGTCTCGAAGAAGGCCTTCACGAAGTTCAGGTAGACGCCCTTCAGGTCGGCGAAGCTGATGTCCTCGCCGATCCACAGGCCTTCGACCTGGTGGAACATCGGCGAGTGGGTGGCATCGCTGTCGACGCGGTAGGTGCGGCCCGGCGCGATCACCTTGATCGGCGGCGTGTGGGTGCGCGCGTAACGCACCTGCATCGGGCTGGTGTGGGTGCGCAGCAGCAGCGGCTTGCCGGTCGTGTCCTGGCCTTCGATGTAGAAGGTGTCCTGCATCGAGCGCGCCGGGTGGTTTTCCGGGCTGTTCAGGGCGGTGAAATTGGTCCAGTCGTTTTCGATTTCCGGGCCGTCGGCGACGTCGAAACCGATCGAGCGGAAGATCTGCTCGACGCGCTCCCAGCTGCGCATCACCGGGTGGATGCCGCCCAGCGAGCGGCCGCGGCCAGGCAGGGTGACGTCGATGGCCTCGGCATTCAGGCGCGCTTCCAGCTGGGCATACGCGAGGGCTTCGCGGCGGCCGGTCAATGCCTGTTCGATTTTTTCTTTGGCGGCATTGATCAGGGCGCCCTGCGCCTTGCGCGCGTCGGGGTCGAGCTTGCCGAGTCCCTTCATCAGTTCGGTCACCTGGCCGGTCTTGCCCAGGTATTTCGCTTTTGCGTTTTCCAGCGCGGCCGCATCCGGGGCTGCGCCAAAGTCAGCCTGGGCCGAGACGACGAGTTCTTCGAGCGAGTTCATGCTTTGTTCTTTTCCTGTATCGGGTGGCAGGGGCCACGGGTCATCCGTTATTGTAGCGGGAACGCAACACGTTAGCCAATTTACCGCAACAATTCACAGCGCCCATAATCAAAAACGGGGCACAGGAAAAAATCCGTGCCCCGCTCTTTGTGCGCCGCGTTGCCGCGGCGCTAGGTACTAGCAAACTGCTGTTAGGCAGCCAGCTTGGCCTGGACGGCAGCGACGATCGCGGCGAAAGCCGGCTTGTCGTGCACGGCCATGTCGGCCAGGACCTTACGGTCCAGTTCAATCGCGGCTTTTTTCAGGCCGTTCATGAACGCGCTGTAGGTCATGCCGTGCGAACGCGATGCTGCGTTGATACGGGTGATCCACAGTGCGCGGAAGACGCGCTTCTTGTTACGGCGGTCGCGGTATGCGTACTGGCCAGCGCGCATGACTGCTTGCTTGGCAATACGGAATACTTTGCTGCGACGGCCGCGGTAGCCTTTAGCAAGCTCAAGAACTTTCTTATGACGGGCACGTGCAGTAACCCCACGTTTTACTCGAGGCATATTCGCTCCTTAGTGTGAGATTAAGCAGATGGCATCATGCGGTAGACGCTGGTCACGTCCGACGCATTGATGTTACGGGTGCCGCGCAGCTGGCGCTTGTTCTTGGTGGTCTTCTTGGTCAGGATGTGACGCTTGAACGCCATACCCGATTTGACGGTACCGCCCGGACGCACGCGAAAACGCTTCTTCGCGCTGCTTTTGGTTTTCATTTTTGGCATAGTCATCTGTCCTCGCGGACAGCCTCATATGTGACAGGATTGCAGGTGGCAGCAACGCTGCTCTTGGATGCCTACTTTCACTTGTCTTGCAGCAGATTCGAGTCTGCTACAACCTGCTTCTAAAAACAGGAACCGCAGATTGTAGCACAGGACTTCGTCAGCGTGGCGAGCAACATAGACACGTTCAACTTCCGTTGTTAGCACGGGCCCGACAGGAGAGTTCTTGCAGCGCGTTATCAAGGTCACCAGACCGTCGAGCCGCAAATGCTATTGGCCTCACCTCGGCGGGAGACGTGCACAACGAAGTTAAAAAGCTACGACGAGCTAGCAACGTTTGCGTCAGCGCAAGCTTAATGGCATATTGAACAAGCAAGGACGGAGCTCTCTGCCCCCCCCTGCGTAACCGAGGCGTGCACGCAACACTATGCTTGTTGATGAGCTCATATACATCTATCGCCCCTGACCGAGACAGGACCAATGTCGATTTGGCGCGGCAGTGTCCACAACAACCAGAAAAAATTTTCTCAATGAAGATCACAAGAGTAACGATCCTAAACTTCAAGGGCATTCAAGGGCTAACTATTGACTTAAACGGGAATCCGAAGTCGAACGTCTTTTGCTTGGTCGGCCTAAATGAATCAGGCAAAACAACTATATTAGAGGCAATTAATCACTTCTCAGAAAAAAGTGATAGCCTAGACCCTTTTTCAGACTTTCGGGACCGACCGACGGACTATTCGACGCTCATTCCAATTTCACAACATGCGAATTTCAGCGAGGAAATATCCTTTCAGATCGAGTTTCAGCTATCGCCGACAGATTTATCCGAAATTCAGAAGTTCGCGAAAGACACACTAAACTTTAAATTTTCGAGTTTGGGAAAATCGCTCGTAGTCACGCATTCCTTAACGTTCAAAGATTCGAAGCACGATTCGTCCAAAAGCCAAATCATGTGGACATGGGGCCGCATGGGGCGCTATCCGGGCCAAAAGAAAGATGTCAACCTGGAGAAAGAGGACTGGTTCCAGCTAGTAAAATTCACTAAAAACTACTTCCCTAACATAGTCTACTTTCCTACATCACTCTTAGATTTCCCTGATCGCATCTATTTGGAGCACAAGGATAAGGAAAACAACAAAAAGCACATTTTTTATCGCGCCGTTGTTCAGGACATTCTTGACGCGTTAAATCTTGACTTAAATATTGGAACCCATCTTCTGGCGAGAGCAAAGTCAAACTCAGGGCTTGACCGCTCACACCTCGACAACGTCCTCCAAAAAATGAGCAAAAACGTGACGGCTGTCGTTTTTGGTTCTTGGAATAAGGTATTCAAGCAAGGGACGGGAAATCGTGTTGTACGCATAAAATGCGACCGGGACGAAGCTGGAGCAGTATACGTTAGTTTTTTGCTCGAGTCCGACGACGGAATCTACAAAATCAATGAGCGCTCGCTTGGTTTTCGTTGGTTTTTTTCCTTTCTGCTCCTCACGCAATACCGCGGATACCGTGCGAAAGATGCTCCAGCCGTGCTGTTTCTGCTGGATGAGCCAGCAGCAAATCTTCACGCGAGCGCGCAATCACAACTACTCAAATCGTTTGAACGTCTAGGACAGAACTGCTCGCTCATATACACGACGCACAGCCCGCACCTAATTAATCCAGAATGGCTTGAAAATACATTTATCGTTAAAAATAATGCATTCGATGCGGTGGACGAGCTAGGGGATATCAGCTCAGAGGCGACGAATATCACAGTTCAAAAATATCGCGACTTTGCAACAAAGCACCCGAACCAAACGAGTTACTTCCAACCAATTTTGGACGTCCTACAGTACTACCCCGCCAAACTCGAAAACATACCAAACGTTCTCATGATGGAGGGCAAGAGTGATTTTTACACGTTCAAGTATATGTGGGACATTGTATGCAAGCTTAAGCCACTAAATCTGGCCCCGGGAACTGGAAGCGGCACACTAGATGCGCTTATACAGCTTTACGTAGCGTGGAATAGGCCTTTCATCGTTCTACTTGATTCGGATAGCGCGGGAGCAAAAGAGAAAAACAGATACCAAGAAAAATTCGGAGCAATTCTCGAAGGTAAATTATTTATTTTGAGTGATATTTCGCCAGAATGGAAAAACTTTGCAGTCGAAAAACTTTTCAGCAACGATGAAATATTGGAAATACAGCAATTAGCCTATCCCACTGATAAAAAAATAAACAAAACGCATTTTGGACGGGCGATACAAGAGCTGCTCGTTAAGAAGATCCCGTTCGCAGCGTCTGAAAATACGAAAACAAATTTCAAGAAGACTTACGAATTCGTTAAGGACCATTTATCGAAATCGAATCCCCAATAGATCACCGGCGCTGCCGCGCTATCTTTCCGACATGCTCAGCCCAATATCGTCCAACGCGTCCCGGTCTTTTAATCGTCGGAACCTACATACGGAACGAAACCGGGCCTAGTGGGACAGCATGCACTGTCTCACTAGGCCCGGTCTCTTGAGCGTCCGCTCGACACCGAAGAATTACTTCTTCTTTTTAGGCGCGATGATCATGATCATTTGGCGGCCTTCCATCTTCGGGAACTGCTCGACCTGGCCATAAGGCTCGAGGTCGCCCTTGAGGCGCTCCAGCATACGGAAGCCGATGTCCTGGTGGGCCATTTCGCGGCCGCGGAAGCGCAGCGTGATCTTGGTCTTGTCGCCGTCTTCCAGGAACTTGATGAGGTTGCGCAGCTTGATGCTGTAATCGCCTTCATCGGTACCCGGACGGAACTTAACTTCCTTGACCTGGATGATCTTCTGCTTGAGCTTGGCTTCGTGGGCCTTCTTCTGCTCGGAGTACTTGAACTTGCCGTAATCCATGAGGCGGCAGACCGGCGGAACCGCGTTCGGTGCGATTTCCACCAGGTCTACATTCTTTTCCTCGGCCAGACGAAACGCCTCAGCCAGGCTCACAATGCCCAGCGGCTCGTTGTCCACACCCGACAAACGCATTTCCGGGTGATTGATTTCGCCATTGATGCGATGCGACGACTTGTCAGTAGCTATGTTGTTTCCTTTTAATGTCTGAATAACCAGCCGGCTTGCCTGGGCTTATTTGGCTTTGGATGCCACTTCGCCAACAAGGCGCTCGATCAGGGCATCGACGGACATCACGCCCAGGTCGACATTGCCCCGTGCGCGCACGGCCACGGTGTTTGCTTCACGTTCTTTATCGCCGACAACTAGGATGTACGGCAATTTTTGGACGGAATGTTCACGTATTTTATAGGTAATCTTCTCGTTCCGCAAATCAGCGTGAACGCGCAGACCCGCCTTCTTCAGGCGTGCTTCCACCTCTTTCACATACGTTGCCTGGGCGTCAGAAATGTTGAGCACAGCCACCTGCACCGGAGCGAGCCAGAGCGGCAGCGCACCCGCGTAGTTCTCGATCAGGATGCCGATGAAGCGCTCCATCGAGCCCACGATGGCGCGGTGCAGCATGACCGGCACCTTGCGGGTGTTGTCTTCCGCGACATACTCCGCACCGAGGCGGCCCGGCATCGAGAAGTCGACCTGCATCGTGCCGACCTGCCATGGGCGGCCGAGGCTGTCCTTCAGGTGGTATTCGATCTTCGGGCCATAGAAGGCGCCCTCGCCCGGCAGTTCGGTCCACTCGACGCCGCAGGCGCGCAGGGCCGAACGCAGCGCCTCTTCCGCCTCGTCCCAGATGGCGTCGGAGCCGATGCGGCTGTCCGGACGCAAGGCCAGCTTGACGTCGATGTTGTTGAAGCCGAAGTCGTCGTAGACTTCCATCGCCTGGGCGTGGAAGGCGGTCACTTCCGCTTCGATCTGCTCTTCGGTGCAGAACACGTGGCCGTCGTCCTGGGTGAAGCCGCGCACGCGCATGATGCCGTGCAGCGCGCCCGAGGACTCGTTGCGGTGGCATTGGCCGAACTCGCCGTAGCGCAGCGGCAGGTCGCGATAGCTCTTCATGCCCGAGTTATAGATCTGCACGTGGCCCGGGCAGTTCATCGGCTTGAGCGCATACGAACGGTTCTCCGACTCGGTCGTGAACATGTTTTCGCGGTAGTTGTCCCAGTGGCCGGTCTTCTGCCAGAGGGTGACGTCGAGGATCTGCGGCGCCTTCACCTCGTCGTAGCCGTTGACCTGGTACTTGTGCCGCATGTACTGCTCCACCTGCTGCCAGATGGTCCAGCCCTTCGGGTGCCAGAAGATCAGGCCCGGCGCTTCTTCCTGGAAGTGGAACAGGTCCAGTTGCTTGCCGAGCTTGCGGTGGTCGCGCTTTTCCGCTTCTTCCAGCATGTGCAGGTATTGTTCCTGGTCTTCCTTCTTAGTCCAGGCGGTGCCGTAGACACGCTGCAGCATCTCGTTGTTCGAGTCGCCGCGCCAGTAGGCGCCGGCCAGCTTCATCAGCTTGAACACCTTCAGCTTGCCGGTCGACGGCACGTGCGGGCCGCGGCACAGGTCGGTGAAACCGCCTTCCGAATACAGCGACACGTCTTCGTTGGCCGGGATCGAAGCGATGATCTCCGCCTTGTAGTCTTCGCCGATCGATTTGAAGTAGGCAACCGCCTCGTCGCGCGGCAACACCTTGCGGGTTACCGGCTCATCCTTCTTGGCCAGTTCCTGCATCTTCTTTTCGATCGCCTTCAGGTCGTCCGGGGTGAACGGACGCTTGTACGAGAAATCGTAATAGAAGCCGTTCTCGATGACCGGGCCGATCGTCACTTGCGCTTCGGGGAACAGCTCCTTTACCGCATACGCCAGCAGGTGGGCGGTCGAGTGACGGATCACGTCCAGGCCTTCCGGGTCGCGCTCGGTAACGATGGCGAGATCGGCGTCCTGCTCGATCAGGAAGGAGGTAT
Organism: Massilia sp. GCM10023247; assembly: GCF_042653325.1. NCBI lineage: Bacteria > Pseudomonadati > Pseudomonadota > Betaproteobacteria > Burkholderiales > Oxalobacteraceae > Massilia > Massilia sp. GCM10023247. The sequence goes on along the minus strand of NZ_JBHSIB010000006.1, from coordinate 100,811 downwards.
CGACCACCTTGCCGTCGACCTTGCCGGCGAGCGCCGCCTTGGCAAGGCTGGGGGCGATCGAGGTCGCCACCTGGGCGACCGTCACGGGGCCGTCGAACTGACGGCTGGAGCCATCGGGAAGTCGCACGTTAAGCATAGTGATCTCCTGGCGCACGGCGCCGATAAATTAGCGAAGTATTAAGATAAAAATTCGAGACGAAAAAAAACGCGCACCAGGCGCGTTGTTTTCAGTGTGTTGAGCAAAAGAACACCATACCGCGTCTAGCGATTCCCCCACAACAGAGTCGTAGTTCGCGGTGTCATAACCGTGGATGCCTTTCTCGCTCTTACTAAGTTGGTGAGCGAAGGGACTTCGCTGCGCCTGATATTCTGGTGGGCGGTGCAGAATTCGAATCTGCGACCCCTTGGATGTCGACCAAGTATTCTAACCAGCTGAACTAACCGCCCAATGACGTGCATTATAGGGACCGCGCCCGCGTTCTGCAAGGGCTGTTCTGAATAAAGTGACGGCAGGGCAAACTTGCATGGAGGCCAGTTGCCTGCCTTGCATTGCCTAATCCATTACACTGGGGGCTCCGAACGCAGATCGAAACACCATGGCCGACCACGACGCACCGACTTCCGAACACCTGCACGCCCACCTCGACGGCGACGCCGAGCACGGGCACTACTTCGAGGGACGCAACCAGAAAGCGCTCGCCCTGGCGCTCCTGCTGACCCTGCTGTTCGCCGTGATCGAGGTCGTCACCGGCTTCATTTCCAATTCGCTGGCCCTGATTTCCGACGCCGGCCACATGGTGACCGATGCCGCCGCCCTCGGGCTCGCCCTGCTGGCGCAATTGATCGCCAAGCGTCCGCCGTCGAGCCGGCACTCGTTCGGCTTCGTGCGCGCCGAGGCGCTCGCCGCCTTCGTCAATTGCCTGGCGATGCTGGCCCTGGTCGCCTGGATCGGCTGGGAAGCGGTGCAGCGCCTGATGCGGCCGGAACCGGTGCAGGGCGGCGTGGTGATGGTGGTGGCGGCCATCGGCGCCGGCATCAACATCCTGGTCGCCTGGCTGCTCTCGCGCGGCGCCCAGACCATCAACACGCGCATGGCCCTGGTCAACGTGCTCGGCGACCTGCTCGGCTCGGTGGCGGCGATCGCCGCCGGCACCATCATCTACTTTACCGGCTGGGTAAGGATCGACCCGATCCTGTCGATTTTTGTGGCGCTCCTGATCCTGCGCTCGACCTGGAGCATCCTGCGCGAGTCCTACCACTTCCTGATGGAAGGCGTGCCGCACGGGATCGATTACCTGCAGGTGGGCGCGGACGTGGCCGAGGTCGATGGCGTGCTGTCGGTGCACGACCTGCACGTCTGGGACATGTCGCCCGGCCACCCTGCCCTGATCGGCCACCTGGAGATCCGCAGCCTGGCCGAATGGCCGGCGGTGCTGCGCGCCGTCAAGCAGATGCTGCTGGAAAAACACGGTATCGACCACGTGACCCTGCAGCCAGAGGGCCCCGACGGCCACCCGCTCGATGCCAGCATTTGTAAGCCGGCTCTTACCCGGCCTGGGCACGCACGCCGATAGAACCGTGTCGGCCGATCCATGACAATGCAGCATGGACGATATCACCAATCATCTCAGTGCTCATGTGCACGATACCCTGGTCGTCGGCGGCGGCCCCGGCGGGCTGACGGCGGCCATCTACCTGCGCCGCTTCACCCGCAACATCGTCGTGGTCGACAAGGGTAACAGCCGGCTGTGCCTGATCCCGGTCTCGCACAACTATCCGGGCTTCCCGGAAGGCGTGCCGGGCTCGCAACTGCTGACCAACCTCACCTGCCAGCTGGAGAAATACGGCGGCAGCGTGCTGCACGGCGAAATCACGGGCCTGCGCCTGGAAGACGGCACCTTCGTCGGCGACTACCTCGACGATGCCGGCGAGGTGCGCCAGATCCGCGCCCTGACCGTGCTGCTGGCCACCGGCGTGGCCGATGCCGGCCTGCCGATCGAGAACTGGGCCGAGGCCGTGCAGGCCGGCGCGGTGCGCCTGTGCCCGGTGTGCGACGGCTACGACGTGATGGACCGCCGCATCGCCGTCGTCACCAACGAAACCAACCCGGTCGGCCACGCGCTTTTCATGCGCTCGTTCAGCGCCGACGTCACCCTGTTCGACCGCGGCAAGGAATCGATGCTGTCCGAGGACGAGCGGCGCCAGATCGAGGTCGCCGGGGTGCGCTACATCGAGTCGCCGCTGCTCGGCGTGAGCATGAGCCCGGACATGAAGCCGATCCTGAATACCGCCGACGGCGAGAGCCGCGAATTCGACGTTTTCTATCCGATGCTGGGCGAGTCGGCCCGTTCCAAACTCGCCTCCGAGCTGGGCGCGGAAACCGGCGACTGCGACAAGCTGGTCGTGGACGACCACCAGCGCACCAGCGTGCCGGGACTGTATGCGATCGGGGACGTGGTGATGGGGCTGAACCAGATCGCGGTGGCGGCGGGCCAGGCGGCGATCGCGGCGACCACGATTCACAATGCCCTGCCGTGGGCCTTGCGGCCGAAGGTGGAGGCGCAGAAGGCGGCCTAGGATTCTGCATTGCGCAAAGGCCTGCTGAGCACGACCAAAATACTGGCGTCGGACCGATTTTCTAATCGGCACTCCACTCTACACGAAGCGTCAGCTGACGATTACAGGCGTGTCGGCGCCCTTCGCGGTGCGAGACCCGGATGCGATCAACTCCGCGCCCCTTGCTGCTTCTGCTTCGCTTGAAGGCAAGCGGAGCGTACCCCAGGAAGGGCACGAATCAGGAAAGAACGTTCCAAAGTAGCACGGCTCCCAGGACGGCCCCGATGCTCCCCCAGATCAGAAAGACGGCCCAGGCAGGCAGGTTGGAATCTTTCACAATTGGAGACGGGTCGTTCCGCCTGACCCAGACATTGGCAACTGCCAAGAAAAAGAACAGCACCAGCAGAAGGAAGAGCAATCCGTGCCCGGCGGCCTTGTCCCTCTCACTCAAGGTTTCGAAGAGAAAGACCAGGACAACGGCACAAATCATTGCATTGATAACTCCTAGAGCCCAGAGCGACAAATCGCCAGCGCCCCGCCGCACAAATCCTCCGACCATTCCTTTTGTAGCGGCGATGACCTTGGGATTGCGGCTCGTCACCTCGATATCCTTGAGAGCCATGGCAAGAACGCAAAAAAGAAGCGCTGCGACCCCAAACGTGTTAATCAGCGGCATTGTGGAATGACTGATTCGAAGGAGAAATTCGAGAGCTGTACTACCTGTACCCGCGATTGCGAAATACCCGGACGAAAAGGACAGGACTGTCCAAAAAACCATACGGAAAATGATGTCCCTGTGTAGTTTGGCCTTGAGCGTATCGTCAAAGTCGTTCTTGTCGGTGGGTGGTTTGGCGGCTAAGGTCAATTTATGCTCTTGGGCAGTAAGTGTTGGTAACTATGTTGCCATAAAAAAACCTTCTGTAGTAAATAATCAGGGAGGGCCATGCTCACTTTTCCCCGGACGCGAGCGCAATCCGACGGCGGATACTGTCGGCTGCCGCCATGTTTCCAGCTGCCTCATCGCGTCTCAACTGCACCCCCAGCCACGTTAACAAAGGCCGGCGCCACCCCTGGTTCGAGGCCGTCTCCGCCGCTGCCTTGACCTCCTCCGGCCGAATCCGCCCCGCCTTGAACAGGGCACCGGCCGCCACCAGCCGCGACAAGGGATCGGCGACGCCCGCCATCGAGCCGCTCGCCACCACCGGCCGATGCTGCTCCGGCAGCGCGGCCACGTCCAGCCCGTCCCAGCGTCCGGCGATATACGCCGCATAGGCGCGCTGCCGGGCGGTCGCATCCCCTGCCAGGGCCGCAAAGCCCGGGCAATCGTCGAACTCGAGGCTCGCCGCCAGGGTGGCGCAGCGCACCAGTTCTACCTGCGCCACCAGGTCGGCGCGGCCGGTGCTGGTGGTTTCGCGCCGCGCGCGCGCGAATTCGGCGTCGGCGGCGGAGGTGTTCCCGCGCAGGTAGTCGTCCGTGAAGCCGTCGAGCGCGTCCTTCGCGTTCGGCTGCCAGGACGGGACGGGCGGCTTGCTGGCGCAGGCGGCCAGCAGCAGTGCGGCGGCGCAGGCGGTAAAGGCGGCGGTAATCTTCATGGCAGCGTGAGCTCCTCGGTCTTGCCGGCAAACGGCCACTTCTTGTTGAGCTGGTCGACCAGGCGGTTCACCTTGCGCAGGCTGGCGTCGACTTCGCCGCGCAGGGCGCCCAGGTCTTCGGTGGCGACGCGCGCGTTCGCACCCACGGCCTGGGCCTCGACCAGCACCGCGTCCATGCGCTTGAGGGTGCCGCGCGCATCCTGCAGCGCGCCCTTGAGCTCGACCACGCTGGCCTGGACGTCGTCCACCACGCCGTTCTTGCCGTACAGGCGCTGGTCGGTGCGCGCCAGCAGCGTGTCCAGGCGCTGCAGGGTGCCGACGAATTTTTTCGCCTCGTCGTCGCCCAGGGCGCCGCTCAGGAGCCCGTATTTGCCCGAGAGGCGCCCGGTCAGCGTCTCCACGTTCTCCAGGCTGGTGCTCACCGAGGAGCCGTCCGCGGTCAGGTTTTCCAGGTTGTTGAGCAGGGAGCGCGCGGTGGCCACCAGGCCCGGGATCTCGGCCGTCACGTCGCCGCGCAGCACCGGGCGAATCGCGCCGTTGGGCAGCGGCGCGTCGTCCAGCACGCCGGTGAAGGCGCGCAGGCGCGTCTCGCCGACCACGCTGCGCTCGAGGGTAAACACGCTCGATGCGCGCAGCCACTTGGCGTCGCTGCTGGAGACGTCGACCACGATCTGCACCTTGCCGTCCGCCGCCAGGTCCACCAGCCGCACGCGCCCGATCGGGAAGCCGGCGAAGGTCAGGTCCATGCCGGGAATGACGCCCTCGGAGTTCTCGGTCACCAGCACCAGCTTCTGGGTGGGCTCGAAGACGCCGCGCGCGTACATCACGTACAGCACGAAGGCAATGATCAGGGCGGCGACGACGCCCAGCAGGATCATCGCCTTGGTTTCGACATGGGCCGGCTCGTCAGGGGTGGTATCGATCATGAGGTCAGATGTATTTGAGGGCGAGCGAAGAACCTTCGATCAGCAGCAGCACGAACAGCAGGCGCAGGGCGCCCGGCTGCACGCTCGACGCCAGCCGGCGCGGATAGCGCTGCAACTCGAGGATGGCGGCGGTCGGGATCACCGCGACCGCCAGGCCGAACAGGACGGTCTTGAGCACGAAGCCGGAGGTCACGACCGGGTCGAACACCCGTCCGACCGTGCGCGTATAGTCCGGCAGGCCCCAGGGCGAGAGGCCGTAGACGTTCAGGTAAGCCAGCACCAGCACGACGCTGCTGCTGACCATGGCCAGGCTGAGGACGGAAAAGGCGTTGGCGAACAGTTGCGGCACCAGGTCGCGCCGCATGCGGCGCAGCGCTTCGGCATTGACCTCGGCCGCCGGCAGCCCGGCACGGGCCAGGCCCAGCGCCGAGGCGTCGAAGGCCATGCCCGCGCGCAGCGCGGCGAACAGCGCCGCCGACAGCGGAATCAGCTCCAGCACCAGCACCCGCACCACCATCTCCAGCGCGTAGCGCGACAGGCCGTAGCTGAGCGCCGTGACCAGCACGATGCGGATCACGACCAGGCTGATCAGGGCCGAGAGCAGCGTGAACCAGGGCAGCACCTGCCAGGTGCTGGCGTAGATGTAGCGCGCCGTCGCGAGGCGATTCGCGCGGTTGTAGGTCGACGGCGACAGCGCCGTGACGAGCGCGATCGCGCCGAGACGGAGCATGTACCACCAGCTGCGCAGGTAGCGGCCGAATGCGTAGCCCCAGAGGCTGGGGCGGGCGTAGAGGCGTAGGCGTTGGGGCATGCTTTACATGATACGATTTTGATGGGTATGCATGGGTTTTCGTATCATGTTCCGATGCCGTACCGCGTGGGCGGAGCCCACCCTACGCCCTTCTCGCTTCAAGCACGCCGGGCACCTCCGAGATCGACGACAGCGCCTTCTGGAGCTGGGCGGTCGAGCCGATTTCGGCGGTAAACAGCATGCGCGCCTGGCCTTTCGTGCTTTGCGTATTGACCCCGGTGACGTTGATCTTCTCGCGCAAAAAAGCGTCGGAAATATCGCGCAGCAGGCCCTGGCGGTCGCCGGACAGCACGAAGATGTCGACCGGGTAGACGGTCTCGATCACGCCCTTGCCCCACTCGGTCTGGATCACCCGCTCGGGCGCCTTGCTGCGCATTTCGGCGAAGTTCTTGCAGCTGAGTCGGTGGATCGAGACGCCCTTGCCGCGCGTGACGAAGCCGACGATCGGGTCCGGCGGCGCCGGCTTGCAGCACTTGGCCAGCATCGTCATCAGGCCCTCGGTGCCGACCACCAGCACGCCCGACTTGGCGCCCTGCTCCACGCTCGAGGCCCGGCTCTTGTTGACCACCGCGGTATCGTCGGGCGGCGGCGCCTCGACCGCTTCGTGCAGCGCCGCTTCCACGTGGCGCAGGCTGAACTTCTCCTTGCCGACCGCGACGAACAGGTCGTCGACCTTGGCAAAGCCCAGCTTGTGCGCCAGCGCTTCCAGGTTGACCGCCGTCTTGCCTTCGCGCTGCAGGGATTTCTCGACCAGCACCCTGCCCTGCGCCAGCGTCTCGGCCAGTTCCTGGGCATGGAACCAGGCGCGGATCTTCGAACGCGTGCGGGTGCTGACGGCGTAGCCGGGGCTGAGCCAGTCGCGCGATGGGCCGGCGCTGCCGGCCGGGCCCTTGGCGGTGATGATCTCGCAGGTCTGGCCATTACGTAAAGGCGTATTCAGCGGCACCATGACGCCGTCGATCTTGGCGCCGCGGCAGCGGTTCCCGACCTCGCTGTGCAGGTGGTAGGCGAAGTCGATCGGCGTCGCGCCCACCGGCAGCTCCAGCACCCGCGCCTGCGGCGTGAGCACGAAAATGCGGTCGTCGAGGGTCGCCGCTTTCAGCTTCTCGACCCACTCCTTCTGGTCTTCCTCGCCGGCCACGGCATCGGCGACGTCGCTCTTCCAGGCCAGCAGCTGGCGCAGCCAGGCGATCTTCTCGTCGTACTTCTGGCTCTTGAAATTCGAGCCGCCTTCTTCCTTGTAGCGCCAGTGGGCGGCGATACCGTATTCGGCGAAGTTGTGCATCTCCTGGGTGCGGATCTGCACTTCGAGCGGACGCCCGTCCTCGGCGGTGACGACGGTGTGCAGCGAGCGGTAGCCGTTCGGCTTGGGGCGCGCGATGTAGTCGTCGAATTCGCTCGGGATCGGGGTCCAGATGTTGTGTACCAGGCTCAGGACCGTGTAGCAGCTCTTCTCATCCTGCACGATCACGCGGAAGGCGCGCACGTCGTACAGCGAGGAGAAGTCGAGGTCCTTGCCGCGCATCTTGTTCCAGATGCTGTAGATGTGCTTCGGGCGCCCGCTGACCTCGGCCCGGATGCCGGCCTGCGCCAGTTCGCCTTGCAGGCGCGCGATCGCGGAAGCGACGAAGCCCTCGCGCGCCATGCGCTTTTCTTCGAGCATCTTCGCGATGCGCCGGTAGGTCTCGGGCTGGAGGAAGCGGAAGGACAGGTCTTCCAGTTCCCACTTGAGCTGCCAGATCCCGAGGCGGTTGGCCAGCGGCGCATACAGGTCCATCACCTCGCGCCCGTAGTCGTGGGTCAGCGGGTCGAAGCGCTTCTGGTCGGCGAACCAGCGCAGGGTCGTCACGCAGGACGCCAGGCGCATCAGGACCACGCGCATGTCGGTGGCCATCGCCAGCAGCATCTTGCGCAGGGTCTCGACGTGGGCGGCGGCCTCCTGGGCCGCGTTCTTGCCGCGCCCCACCGATTGGTGCCCGACCGTGAGGTCGCGCAGGCGGATCAGCTGCTGGACGCCGCGCACCAGGCTGGCCACTTCCGGCCCGAACAGGCGCTCGATCGTCTCGATCAGCGGCGGCTCGAACACCACCAGCTCGAACAGCAGGCCGGCGATGCGCGTCTCGACGTCGCTGCGCAGGTAGGCCAGCGTCCCGGCCACGCCGAGCGAGAACTCGAAGGCGTTCTGCCCGGTCGCGCAGGGGCGTTCGCCATAGGCGACGGCGGCATAGTCGAGCGCGTCGTGCACGCGCACGCACTCCTCCGGGCTCAGGCCCTGGATCAGCTGGGTGGTGGCGTCGCCGAGCGCGGCGGTGGATACCATTCGTTCAGCCCACGCTGTCAGCGCAGGGCCGCGGTAACGACGATCTCCACCAGGCAGGCCGGATTGGCAAGCTTCGCTTCGACGGTGGCGCGCGGCGGCGTGTGGCCTTGCGCGACCCATTCGTCGTAGACCGCGTTCATGCCGGCGAAGTGGGCCATGTCGGCGATGTAGATCTGGGTCATCAGGATGCAGGTCTTGTCGCTGCCGGCTTCGTTGAGCAGGCGGTCGACGTGGCCCAGTACTTCGCGGGTCTGGCCCTCGATGTCCTGGGTGGTGTCTTCCGCGATCTGGCCGGCCAGGTACACGGTGCCGTTATGGATGGCGATTTCGGACAGGCGCTTGCCTACATGGTGGCGTTGGATTTGCATAATCTCTTTCAGAATTCAACTCGGTTATTCAATTAATAAAAAGTCGCGTGCGATCGCGATCTGGTCTTCCTGCAGGAAGGTCGGCGCATGGCCGACGCCCGGGATCTCGACCAGCCGCGGACGCGGCCCGCGCCGCGTCATCTCCAGCGCGGTCTCGTGCGAGAGCAGATCGGACAGCGCGCCGCGCACCAGCAGCGTCGGACACGACACCGCATCGTAGGCGCGCCACAGCGCGGCCTGGTCATGCTGCGCCCGTTCCTCGCTCATCGCCTTGAACGGCTCGGCCAGCGCCAGGTCGTAGTGGCGCACCCAGGCGCCGTCCGCTTGCCGGCGCAGCACGTCGCGGGCCAGCTTGTTCCATTGTTCGTCCGAGTGCGGGCCGAACGAGCCCGATACCTCGCGAATGAAGCGCGCCCCGCTTTCGAAATCGGGAAAACGCAAGTCCTGGCCGATGTAGTCGGCAATGCGCGCCATCGCCGCGCCGTCCAGGGTCGGGCCGATATCGTTGAGCACCAGCCTGGTGATCGGCGTGCCCGGCAGCGAGGCCAGCGCCATGCCGATCAGGCCGCCCATCGAGGTGCCGAACCAGGCGACCGTGTCCGGGCCGCCGGCCGTGGCGCGCGCGACCACGGTCACCATGTCGGCCACGTACTGCGGCAAGGCGTAGAGCTGGGGGTCGCGCAGGCGCTCCGAGCGGCCGCGCCCGGCCACGTCGGGGCACACCACGCGGTAGTCGCCGCACAGCGCGGCGGCAAGCGCGTCGAAGTCGTCGGCCACACGCGTCACCCCATGCACGCAGACCAGCACCCGCGGGTTGGCCGGGTCGCCCCACTCCTTGTAGGCGATGCGATGCAGGCCGGCGGGCGAGCTGCACTGCACGCTTTTCCATCTCGCATTCGTCGTCATTACCGGCTCCCGATCCTCTACTGCGCTGACAATATTGTCGCTTTGGCTTGCCCAACCCCACATTTTAACTGCCCGTGCGATTAGAATTCTACCAATTCCGAGGAAGACTCCAGAACACCCTTACTTACAGAGGAAACAATGAACTCCAGCATCGAATCCAGGATGTTAAGCGGTAAAACGGCACTCGTCACCGGCTCGACCTCGGGCATCGGGCTCGGCATCGCCCGCGCCCTGGCGGAACAGGGCGCCAACATCGTCTTCAACGGCTTCGGCGACGCCCAGCAGATCGAGAAACTGTACATCGACATCGGCCAGGAATTCCGCGTGCAGACCGCCTACCATAACGCCGACATGTCCAAGCCCGAACAGATCGAGGCGATGATGCGTTTTGCAAGTGACAAGTTCGGCGGCGTCGACATCCTCGTCAACAATGCGGGTATCCAGCACGTATCGAACATCGAGGATTTCCCGGTCGAGAAATGGGACGCGATCATCGCGATCAACCTGAGCTCGGCCTTCCACACGACGCGCCTGGCCCTGCCCGGCATGAAGCAGAAGAACTGGGGCCGCATCATCAACCTGGCCTCGGTGCACGGCCTGGTCGGTTCGGCGCAGAAATCGGCCTATGTCGCGGCCAAGCACGGCCTGGTCGGCTTCACCAAGGTGACCGCGCTGGAAACCGCGCAGACCGGCGTCACCTGCAATGCGATCTGCCCGGGCTGGGTGCTGACCCCGCTGGTACAGAAACAGGTCGACGACCGCGCCGTGCGCGAGAACCTGTCGAACGACGAAGCGCGCCGCGCGCTGCTGGCCGAAAAGCAGCCGTCGGGCGAGTTCGTCACCCCCGACGAGCTCGGCGCGCTGGCCGTGTTCTTCTGCTCGCCGGCCGGTTCGCAGGTACGCGGCGTGGCGTGGAACATGGACGGGGGCTGGGCCGCGCAGTAAGCGTCGCCCGCCCGGCGGGGCCGGTATGCGACAATCCGGCCCCGTTCCACCTCAGCCAACCACGATGCACCAATTCGACCTGCGGCGCGACCGCTTCGACCTCTTCGACCGCATGGACAGCCCGGCGGTCAACCTCTGCTTCACCCTCGACCTGCCCGACTACCGCCCCTGGTGCAAGGAGCAGGGCCTGGCACCCTTCCACGTGCTGCTGTGCGCCGTGCTGCGCGCGACCCTGAAGATCGAGAACTTCCGTTACCGCGTGTTCGAAGGCGAGGTGATCGCCATCGACCGCCTGATGCCCTCGTTCACGGTCGTGAACCGCCACAATGACCTGAATTTCGCCCTGTTCGACTGGTCCGGCGACCTGCGCGAATTTGTCGCGCGCAGCATCGCCGCGCGCGACGAGGCGACGGCGATGACGGTCCTGAACAACCGCTACGCCGCCCTCTCTCCGCGCGCCGTGAAGGACCAGGTCTTCGTCACCTGCATCCCCTGGCTCGACTTCACCTCGATCCAGCACCCGACGGCCACGCTCGGCTCGCCGGACATCCCCTCGCTGGCCTGGGGCAAGTTCAGGGACGGCCCCAAGGGACGCCTGCAAGTGCCGTTTTCGGTGCAGGCCCACCATGGCTTCGTCGACGGCTACCACGTCCACCTGCTGGCGCAGCAGGTCGCCGCGGAGCTGGACGCGATGATGGCGTAAGCCGCGTCAGCGTCCGGTTGCCGGCATCACGGCCGGCTCGACATTGCGCAGCGTGACCATGGCGCGGTACTCGGTATCGTCCAGCACGAACTCGAGCCTGGCCTGGGGCGGGTAGCTGGTCTTGATCAGCATGGCCGAGGCCATGCGCGCGTCGAAGGCCGTGCGCACCCAGCCGGCCAGCGCCTGGGGACGGCGCTGCGGCGCCTCGCGCAGGATCCGCGTGACGGCCTCGACGTGTTCGGGATGGTCGTGCCGCAGGCGCGCGAGGGCGCCGGGCGCGTCGAGATCGACGTAGCCGGCCGGACCGGCGGCGGCGTTGACGTTGACAACAAGGGCGGCGCTGGCGAGCAGCGCGAACGACAGGGATCGCATGGCGCACCTCCTCGTGGATGACGCTCCGAGTTTACTCCCGGCGCAGGCCCTGCGGCCGGATCCTCGAAGCCCGACCTAGAGGCCGACGGCAGGCATCCAGGCCATTGGTCAGGCCAACACCTCGGCAAATTCGACGTCGATGGCCTGCCCCGTTTCGCGCCATGCATGGAAGCGCGAACGCCGCACGTGCTGCTCCTTGACGTTGTTCTCGACCTCGGCGACATCGCGCGCCAGTTCGACATAACTGGCGAAGAATTTTTCCTCGAACTCGTCGCTTGCGAGCAGCGCCACCAGCTCCTTGCGCTGCAGTTCGAAGTTCTCGACCATTTTCGCCATCGCCTTCTGGAATTCTTCGCGGCGCCTGGCCTGTTCCCAGCTGTCCCACGCCTCCATCGCGAGGCCGAGCACGGCCAGCGCCCCATTGATGCCTTTTGCCATGTTGGTAGCCCCCCACGGCTTGAACTTCAGCATTTGACCGAGGTCGACGCCGATATACCTGGCTGCACCGACCAGGCCGTCCCGGGTTGCCAGCACCGTCGTGTTATTGATCACCTTGCTCTTCACGAGATAGTCCAGCCCCTGCCTGCCGAGCTGGGTGACGGTCGAGTTGAAGTGGTTGACCTCGGCATCGAAGGCGATCTGCATGTTGCTGATGTCTTGCGTGACCGATTTCAGCTGGCGTTCGAATTCGTTTTGCAGGCGCGTTGACACGACAATACCGTCGCTGCCGACTTCACGCTCGAAGAAGTCGGTGAAGGTGTCCATGTTGACGCCCTTGGCCTGCAGGATCAGGTCGGCGAAGTAGTCGACGACGAAGCCGCGCAGGCTGGTGCGCACATCGGCGATCTGCGACCTGGCGCCGACCAGCTGCGTTTTCATGCGCACACTCATTTTTTCGAGTTTATCGACTTCGGCAGCGATCCGTTCGTCGTTCGCAATCGCGATCGGCAGCTGCTTCGACAACACATCGCGGATCACGCTCTTCCTCGCCTCCTGGACGACGGCCGGCGCCCCGCCGTTCGAGGCGATCTTGCGGGCCGTAGCCTCCTGCAACGACGCGATATGCGACAGTGCCTTGAACTGTTCCAGGTTTCCCAGCCAGTGCGCGGTTCCCATGTCGAAAGGATTGGCGGCGACGCCCACGATCGACAGGTCCGCCTTTTCCTGGGGCTGCAGCCCGATCAGGTCCGCCAGGCGGCCGGCGACGTTGTCCTGCTTGATGGCCAGTGCCCGGGCATATTCGGCTTCGTCTTCGACGTCCGCCACTTCGTCGAAGCGACTCAGGACAAACACGGTGCGCGGCAGCAGGTGAAGGGTCCGGAACAGCCACATCAGGTCATCCTGGTGGCTCTGCTTGATCGGATTGGCCGGGTCCATGACATACAGGATCAGGTGCGCTTCGCTGACGTATTTTTTCGTGATGTCCTTGTATTTCTCGATGGCGTGCGTTTCCGCGTTGACCTGTTCCTTGAAGCCAAACAGGCCGGGAGTGTCGATCAGCACGAAGTCTTGGCTGACATCGTAGATGCGCACTTCGTTCGACGATTCCTGGTGGCTGATATTCATCGTCGACTTGTCGAGCTTTTCCATCCAGGCGGCAGCGATCGACGTCTTACCGTCCGAAAAGCCACCGACCAGCGCGACCTTGAGCTTTTCCCCGGAAACCGACTGCACCGCAGTGTCGAGTTTATGGGTCAGGCTGGCATCGATCGGCACCCCCACCTGTGCACCCTGATGCAGGAAAGCCTGCAGCTTCTTCAGCAGGTCCAGCGATTTCGATTGTTGCGCCTTGAATGCGCCCAGCGTATTTTCCATTACAGAGCCCCTGCGGTTTCGATGGTGTAGGACAAGTTTCTTAATTGACGTTCCGACTTGCCGAGAATGCCGATCATTTCCGTGACCTGATCGGCAGGACCGTCCAGGGCGGCCTTGAGCGCCTCGATCTTCGGTTCCAGTTGCGGCAGTGCTTCCTCCAGGCTGTCGCGCAGCGATTCGCGCATCTTTGCCGTGATCTTCTCGAGGTTGGCGTCGGCCGCTTTACGCTGCTGGGCTTTCCTGTAGTCGGAACTGAAGAAGCCGATGACTGCCTTGACGGCTCCGACCAGCACCGTGATGGCGCCGACGGCAAGCAGGACCCATCCGGCTGGATTCCAGAACAACAGGGCGCCGCCGACCAGCGCGCCCAGCAGGCCAGGCACGTTGAGTCCGTTGTCGATGTCGATTTTCAGGTCGAATGTGCGGCCTAGCCCCGCGATCCGAATGTCACCGTAGGCGTCGATCAGCTCGGCGGCGAATGCTTGGAAACGCTCCACGATGTCACCGATCTGGACCTGGAATTGCTCGACTTCGGCTTGCATGACGGCCGGTAATTTTTCCACGAGGCGGGCCTGCTCCCGCTCGATAAGGCGCTCGAAAGCATCCTTGAAATCGTCGTTGTCGATGTCATCGTCGATGCGGGCGTAGATTTCCTTGCGCACGGTATTGGTGAACTGTGCGATGGCCGTTTGGCCCCTGGAGTCGAGCCGGGTTTTGAGCGCGTCGAGCGCGGTGTCGAGCTGCAGCCGGGCCTGGTCCGCGTCCTTCCGCAACTCTTTCGCGAGCGGCCTGAACGACTGCCTCAGGGTCAAGCACACCTGGTCGATACAGTCGCGCACCACCCGGTTCACCTTGTTGTAGTTCGAGCGGGTGATCTTGGCCCTGAAATCCTTCACCAGGTCGCCGACGAGCAAGTCGCGGAAAGCGGAGGCGCCGGATCTTTCGAGCAAGTCCTGGCGCCCCAGCTTCGCCAGGAATTTCGCCTGGCTGAGGGCATTCGGCGACCCAGGCACCAGGCAGGATGCCGCCCCGAGGAAGGCCGGAAATGCACTCAGGGTAATGCTTCCACGGTACTTATCGGCGAGCACTTCTTCCATGCGGCGATCGAGTTCGCGCAGGCTGGCCTGCTCGTCGTCCCCTGGCTGGCCTAATTGGGCCAACTGCATCGGATTGGTCACGCGCTTGTTGTAGATGGTCCAGACTTCGGTCTGCGCACCCAGGTGCTGCCGGATCTTTTCCAGCGTTCCTGGATTCTGCTCATCACCTTTTTGCGGCGGCGCAGGTTTGTTCGCCACATAAAACACCGCGTGCGCTTTCTGCACACCCAGGCAGATCGCGTCCGTGACCTTTGCTTCCTTGCCTTCGATACCGGGCACGTCGAGCAAGGCGAATTCCTGTTCGCCGCCGGTAAAAGCATATGCCGTGGTATCGAGCGTGAAATCGGAGCGGCCGTTTCCGATAATGCTGCCATCGGCATAGGCCTCCAGGTGCGCCAGGGACGATTCCGCATCCTTGAGCGCCTGTTCGCGCGCGCGATATTGCTGCTGTGCCGCCAATTGCTGCTGACCCAGGCCTGCAAGCTTGTGCGCCCAGCTCGTTTCAAGCCCTTGCAAATGCGTTTCGAGCGCGGCGATCTGTTTCTTCTGCGGCAGCTCGATGAAAAGGTCGAGCAGCTTTTGCCATAACGAGGCGGTTTCCTTGTGCAGCCTCACGGCTTGCTGCAGGTCGTTCAATTGGCCGCGTACCTCCTGCACCTCGGCTTGTCGTTCTCCCTCCAATGCGGCGAGGCCGCTATTCAACTGGGCACATACCTGCTCGGCCTGCGCAAGGTCGGCGCGTAACCGGGCAAGGTTTTCCGCGCTGGCGCCGTATTTTTCCTGTAGCGCCCTGAACTCTTCCTGTTGCGTCAGTTTGCAGGTCTCCGCGAGTAGGATGCGCATCGTTTCGATAATCGTCGACTTACCAGCGTTGGTTTCTCCATAGAACGCAATCGTAAACCGGTCCCATTCCGCATTTTTGCCCAGAACCTCGATATTCGCCCTCAGCTCCCCACTGAGTTTCTCGAAAATCTCGACCGCTCCGTTTTTTGCTTTCGAAACGTCCTTATCGGACGAGAGTCCCTTCAGGCCGCATAAAATCGTGTCGATTTCGGAAAGCACGCTGCTATAAAAATCACTCGGCAACTGTAAATTCATGGCATCTTCTTCATTCTTCTGGTTCGCGGATTGCGATGATCGGATATTTTATTTCCACAGCACAATAAATGCCAAGGGGAAAATAAACCTATGTTAACTACCCCAGCCTCTCCAACCCGGAATAAAATCGGAACGATTTCATCGATATCGCCCAGGCAGCGATCGGGAACGGGGCACATTCCCGCGGCGGGCGCTACACCTTCTCGCGATTAAAACCATGACAACAAGCCTTTTCCCCTCGTTTCACGCCCGCCGCATCACGACCGCGCCCGGCATCGGCATCCACGCCATCGTCGGCGGCAGCGGCCCGCCGTTGCTGCTCCTGCACGGCCATCCGCAGACCCACGCGATCTGGCACCGGGTCGCGCCGCGCCTGGCGCAGCAATTCACGGTGGTCGCCTGCGACCTGCGCGGCTATGGCGAGTCGTCGAAACCGAAGGGCGACCTGGACCACGCCAACTACAGCAAGCGGGCCATGGCCGGCGACGCGCTGGCCGTGATGCGCGCACTGGGCTTCGAACGCTTTGCCGTGCTGGCCCACGACCGCGGCGCGCGCGTCGCGCACCGGCTCGCCGCCGACCACCCGCAGGCCGTCGAGCGCATGGTGCTGCTCGACATCGCGCCGACCCTGGCGATGTATGCGCAGACGAGCGAAGCGTTTGCGCGCGCCTACTGGCACTGGTTCTTCCTGATCCAGCCGGCGCCGCTGCCGGAACGCCTGATCGAGGCCGATCCGGCCGCCTATGTGCGCGACGTGATGGGGCGCCGCAGCGGAGGGCTGGGCGTGTTCGACCCGCGCGCGCTGGCCGAGTACGAGCGCTGCCTGGCCCTGCCCGGCGCGGCGCACGGCCTGTGCGAGGACTACCGCGCCGCCGCCGGGATCGACCTCGAGCACGAGCGCGCCGACCGCGAAGGCGGCGCGCGCCTGGCGCTGCCGCTGCTGGTGCTGTGGGGCGAACAGGGCGTGGTGCACCGCTGCTTCGACCCGCTCAGCGAGTGGCGCGCGATCGCCGACGATGTCCGCGGCCAGGCCCTGCCCTGCGGCCACTACATCGCCGAGGAAGCGCCCGAGGTCCTGCTCGGGCATGTGCTGCCCTTCCTGGCAGCCTAGCGTTCAGGCGGCGCGCAGCACCAGCAGGTGGCCGATCACGTCGGCGCCGTCCTCGCTGCGCACTGCCGCCCGTTCGGCCTCGATCAGCGCGAAGCCGTGCCGCGCGGCCAGGCGCCGCAGGTAGGCCAGCGAGTGCGCGTAGCGGCTCGAGGGCAGCAGCATGAAGTCGCCGTCGTCCTCGCTTTCATCCTTGGCTTCGGTCGAGAAACAGAACCAGCCGCCCGGGCGCAGCGCCGCGCGCACCTGCCCGAACAGCGCATCGAGGGCGCCGAAGTACACCAGCACGTCGGCCGCCACCACGAGATCGCAGGCATGTTCGCGCGCGCCCAGCCAGGCCTCGATGTCGGCGCAGGCCAGTTCGTCGTACAGCCCGGTCGCGCGCGCCTGCTCCAGCATGCGGGCGGACAGGTCGACTCCGGCCAGGCTGCGCGAGCGCGGGCGCAGGAAAGGCGCGCACAGGCCGGTGCCGCAGCCGAGGTCCACGCTGTCCAGGCGGGTGTCCATCACATGGCGTTCCAGCGCCGCGCCGACCAGGGCCGGGGTGCGGTAGGCCAGCACGCCGGTCAGGTGGCGCTCGAAGTGGCCCGCGTACTGGTCGAACAAGGCCTTCACGTAGGCTGCCGGCGCGCGTTCGGGCGCCGTGCCGACGCCGAGCGCGGCCAGCGCAAACTCGACATCGTCCGCCTCCAGGCCGGCCTCCCGCGCCAGTGCGCGCGCCCGCTGGTAGGCCGCGATGGCGTCCTCGCGCCGGCCCAGGGCCAGCAGCGCGTCGCCACGCTGCCGGTGGCCGCGCGCGTCCGGGCGCAGGGCGAGCGCCGTATCGAAACAGGCCAGCGCTTCGCGCGGGCGCTCCAGGCGCAGCAGGGCCAGGCCGCGTCCGGCGTGGGCCTCGGGCAGGCGGGCGTCGTGCGCGATGGTTTCATCGTAGCCGTCCAGCGCGGCCTCGAAGGCGCGCAGGGCGAACAAGGCGTTGGCGCGCACGCAGGATGCCTCGGCATACGGCCGGCACCCGGCCAGCGCCCGTTCGCTGCTGTCGAGCGCGGCCCGGGCGTCGCCCGTGTCGAGCAGCGCGGCGGCGCGGTTGCACCAGGCTTCCGGATAGGCCGGGCGCAACTGCAGGGCGCGGTCGTAGGCGGCCAGCGCGTCGCCGGGCCGGCCGAGCTTGCGCAGGGCGTTGCCGCGGTTGTAGTGGGCCATCGCATAGTCGGGGTTCAGTGCGAGCGCGCTGTCGTAGCTGGCCAGCGCGTCGGCGCTGCGTCCCAGGTCCTGCAAGGCCGCGCCGAGGTTGCAATGCGCCGTGGCCTGCCCCGGCTTGACCTGCAGCGCCTGTTCGATCAGGCCGGCGGCGCCGGCCGCATCGCCCTGCTGGCGCGCAATCACGCCGAGCAGGTGCAGCGCGTCGAACTGGCGCGGTGCGAGCGCCAGCACCTGGCGGTAGCACGCCGCGGCCTGCTCCAGCCTGCCGGCCTGGTGCAGCGCGACCGCCTCCTTCAACAAGGGTACTACCTGCGAATTTTCCTGACTCATTCTTCGTTTTTTCCTGATATTCGCCCCAGCATACCGCGCACTGGGCGCGCGCTTCGCTATCATTGCATCTTCACAATTTTTTGGGAATCGCCATGCGCCCCTGGACCAGGAAACTTGCCATCCTCACCCTCAGCCTGCTCGCGGCAGCCGCCCAGGCGGCCGGCCCCGCCGGCACGAAGAGCACCCTGCTCTCGGCCGACCGGGTCTGGACCGGCGAGGGCAAGGCCCAGGCCGGCTGGGCGGTGCTGGTGGTGGATGGGCGCGTCAAGGAGGTCGGACCGCTCGAGCGCATGACGGTGCCGCCCGACGCCGAGCGCGTGGCCCTGCCCGGCAAGACCCTGATCCCGGGCCTGATCGACCTGCACTCGCACGTCCTGCTGCACCCGTATAACGAGACCACCTGGGACGACCAGGTGATCAAGGAGCAAGTCGAATACCGCACCCTCCTCGCCGGCAAGCACGCGGCCGACAACCTGCAGGCCGGCTTCACCACCCTGCGCGACCTCGGCACCGAAGGCGCCCACTATGCCGACGTCGCCATCAAGCGCGCCATCGAGGGCGGCGTGGTCGATGGCGCGCGCCTCCTGATCGCGACCCGCGCCATCGTCGCCAGCTACAGCTACGGTCCGGCCGAGCGCAGCTACCGCCCCGACATGGAGCTTCCCTACGGCGCCCAGCCCGCCACCGGCGTCGTCGAGGTCACCAAGGCCGTGCGCGAGCAGGCCGCGCGCGGCGCCGACTGGATCAAGTTCTATGCCGACTACCGCACCGGGGTCGACGGCACCAGCCGCCCCACCTTCACCCTGGAGGAGATGAAGGCGATGGTCGATGCCGCCCACGTCACGGGGCGCAAGGTGGCGGCCCACGCCAGCAGCGACGACGCGATCCGGATGGCGGTGCTGGCCGGCGCCGACACCATCGAACACGGCTACGGCGCCTCCGAGGCGACCTTTCGCCTGATGAAGGAGCGCGGCACGGCCTACATCCCGACCTTGACCGCGCCCGAGGCGATCGGCGAATATTTCCAGAAGCACGTGCGCGGCGGCGCCCCGACCCCGGCCATGCAGGACGCGGCGCGCGCCTTCGCGCTGGCACGCAGGATCGGTGTCGTGATCGGCAACGGCAGCGACGTCGGCGTGTTCGCCCACGGCAGCAATGCGCGCGAGCTGGAATGGATGGTCCGCCTCGGCATGACCCCGGTCGAGGCGCTGCGCGCGGCCACGGTGGTGGCGGCCGGCATCCTGGGCAGGGACAAGGAGTTCGGGCGTCTGGCGCCGGGACTGCTGGCCGACGTGGTCGCCGTCGACGGCGATCCGACCGCCGACATCGCGGCCCTGCGCCGCGTCGGCTTCGTGATGAAGGCCGGCAAGGTCTACCGCAGGCCTTGATCCGCGCCGGGCCGTCCGCTTGTTCTTGGTGAGCTTTCGGCACGCGCCGCGTACTATACTTTTCGGATGCCATGGCCCTCATGGTTTACCGTTCACCCACAAGGAGCCTGGATGAAACCATCGTCACCTACGCGCCGTTCCCTGCTGTCCGCGGCCCTTGCCGCCGCCCTTGCCGGCACCCTGTCCCTGCCGCTGGCGAGCGCGCTGGATGCGCCCTTCAGTTCCGACCGCATCACCGTGCGCAGCGAGGGCACGGGCCCGGACGTGGTCCTGATCCCCGGCCTGAATTCCTCGCCGCGCGCCTGGGCCTCGTCGGTCGCGGCGGTGCCGGGCTACCGCTACCACCTGGTCCAGGTGTCGGGCTTCGCCGGCCAGCCGGCCGGCGGCAACAACGAGGGCCTGGTCGCCGCGCCGGTGGCCGCCGAGATCGCGCGCTACATCCAGGAAGCCAAGCTCAAGCAGCCGGCCGTGATCGGCCATTCGCTGGGCGGCACCATCGGCATGATGCTCGCGAGCCGCCATCCCGACGCCCTCTCGCGCCTGATGGTGGTCGACATGGTCCCCTACATGGGCATGCTGTTCGCCGGTCCCGCCGCTCCTCCCGAGAAGGTGGCCGCGCTCGCCGACGGCGTCGCCGCCCGCATCCGCAGCGCCACGCCCGAGCAGCGCGCCCTGGCGACCCGCGACACCATCGCCGGCATGGTCGACACCGAGGCGATGCGGCCGGTGGCGATCGCGGACTCGCAGGCGAGCGACGTCGACGTCAACGCGCGCGCCTACCGCGAACTGATCGCCACCAACCTGATTCCGGAGCTGGCGAAGATCACGGTGCCGGTCACGGTGCTCTACGTGCAGCCGAAAAGCGTGCCGCTGCCGCCGGCGCAGTTCGACGCCGGCTACAAGGCCGCCTACGCGCCCCTCAGGCAGCTGACGCTCAAACGCATTCCGGACAGCGCGCACTTCATCATGTGGGACCAGCCCGCGCGCTTCCAGGCGGAGATGAAGGCCTTCCTCGGCGCGCGTTGACCCGCACATTCGCCGGCGAAATGGCTGTCATTCACCGGCGCGTGCCGATCAACAGGCCGAATAACGGTCATTCACGGGGTTGGGGATATCCACAATAGCGCCACATGTGCGTATTCGTGATCATGGCGACACTTTCCCCTCTCGTGAAGAGTCGTCATGAAAAAGCCTTTCTACAAAATCCTGTACGTCCAGGTGCTGTTCGCCATCGTGATGGGCGTCCTGCTCGGCGTGTTCTACCCCGAGCTCGGCACCAAGATGAAGCCGCTCGGCGACGGATTCATCAAGCTGATCAAGATGATCATCGCTCCGGTCATCTTCTGTACCGTGGTCGCCGGTATTGCCGGTATGCAGGACATGAAGAAGGTCGGCCGCGTCGGCGGCAAGGCGCTGCTCTACTTCGAAGTCGTGTCGACCTTCGCGCTCGTGATCGGCCTGGTCGTGGCCAACGTCGCCCGGCCGGGCGCCGGCTTCAACGTCGACGTCGCCCACCTCGACGCCAGCGCGATCGCCCAGTACACCGACAAGGCGAAATCGCAGTCGACGGTCGACTTCCTGATGAACATCATCCCGAACACCTTTGTGGATGCCTTCGCCAAGGGCGACATCCTGCAGGTGCTCCTGATCGCGATCCTGTTCGGCGTGGCGCTGTCGATGCTCGGCGAACGCGGCCGTGCGACGACCCGCATCATCGAGGACTTCTCGCACGTGATCTTCGGCGTCGTGAACATCGTCATGAAGCTGGCCCCGATCGGCGCCTTCGGTGCGATGGCCTTCACCATCGGCAAGTACGGCCTGGCCTCGCTGGTGCCGCTGGCAAAACTGATGGGCTCGTTCTACCTGACCTGCGCCCTGTTCGTCTTCATCGTGCTCGGCACCATCGCCAAGCTGACCGGCTTCTCGATCTTCAAGTTCATCGCCTACATCAAGGAAGAACTGCTGATCGTGC
Source organism: Massilia sp. GCM10023247 (assembly GCF_042653325.1). Classification (NCBI taxonomy): domain Bacteria; kingdom Pseudomonadati; phylum Pseudomonadota; class Betaproteobacteria; order Burkholderiales; family Oxalobacteraceae; genus Massilia; species Massilia sp. GCM10023247. Next base: position 79,304 of record NZ_JBHSIB010000006.1, on the reverse strand, counting down.
TCGGCACCAGCTCGTCGGAAAGCGCCCTGCCGGCCCTGATGCGCAAGCTCGAAAAGCTCGGCTGCTCGAAATCGGTCGTGGGCCTGGTCGTGCCGACCGGCTACTCGTTCAACCTGGACGGCACCAACATCTACATGACGATGGCCGCCCTGTTCGTGGCCCAGGCAACCAATACCGACCTGACCATCACCCAGCAGCTGACCATCCTGGCCGTCGCCATGCTGACCTCGAAAGGCGCATCCGGCATCACCGGCGCCGGCTTCATCACCCTGGCTGCGACCCTGGCCGTGGTGCCGAGCATCCCGGTGGCGGGCATGGCGCTGATCCTCGGCATCGACCGTTTCATGAGCGAATGCCGCGCGCTGACCAATTTCGTCGGCAACGGCGTCGCCTCGGTGGTGGTGTCGAAGTGGGAGAAGGAACTCGACCATGACCGGATGAATGCCGTGCTGGCAGGCACCTATGTCGAGGAAGATCCGAAGTCGCTGCAGAAAGTGCGCGAAGCCGCCTGACCTGCTTTCGCCTTCGTAACAAACCCGCTTCGGCGCAAAGGCCGTTCAGTTCAGCTGAACGGCCTTTTGTTTTTGCTGAATGACATGAAAATCAGGGCATAATCTTTTCTCAACGTCGCGCGACCGGAGAAGAGACCAGCATGAATCCCCGATTTTGCCTTGCCCTGTGTGGCCTTGTGTTCGTCCTCGGCAGCGCGGCCGTCGAGAATAGCCATGCGCAGGTGCCGCAGCAAGCACAGCCCCCTGGCCGTGCCGAACGCGTGGCAGCCCTGCTGCCCGAAATCGACCAGATGTACACGGAGCTTGCCGCCAAGGAGCACCTCCCTAGCCTGGTCTACGGCGTGGTCCTGGACGGCAAGCTGGTGCATCTCCGCTCGCTCGGCCTGGCCGATGTCGGGCGCAAGATTCCGGCAACGAATTCCACCGAATTCCGCATCGCCTCGATGACCAAGAGTTTCGTGGCGATGGCGGCGCTGGCATTGCGTGACCAGGGCAAGCTGCGCCTCGACGACCCGGTCGCCAATTACCTGCCCGAACTGCGCCGCGTCCGGCTACCGACGGCCGACTCGCCGGCGCTGACGATACGCCAGCTGATGACCATGACCACCGGGCTGCCCGAGGACAATCCCTGGGGCGACCGCCAGATGGCCGTCCCGAACGCCCGGCTCGAACAGCTGATCGGCGCCGGGCTGTCGTTCTCGAATGCGCCCGGAACCACCTTCGAGTACAGCAACCTCGGCTACATCATGCTGGGCAAGGTGGTGAGCAAGGCATCCGGCATGCGCTTCCAGGAGTACGTCACGCGCGAGATCCTGCGCCCGCTGGGGATGAACAACACGCGCTGGGAATATACCCAGGCGGCGCCGGGCAAGCTCGCGCTGGGCTACCGCTGGGATCGCGACCATTGGGAAACGGAGCCGATCCTGCCCGATGGCGACGGCGCGGCGATGGGCGGCTTGATCACGACGGCGGACGACTTTGTGCGCTACCTCGCCTTCCACCTGGACGCCTGGCCGGCCCGCAACGATCCCGAGCGCGGACCGCTGCGCCGCGCATCGGTGCGCGAGATGCACCTGCCGCAGGTGTTTGCCGGCTTGAGCGCCAAGGCAACCACCACCGACGGCAAGACGCCGAATCCGCGGGCAAGCTTCTACAGCTACGGCCTGTCCGTGTGGCGCGACAGCCGCGATGTGGTGACGGTCGGCCACGGCGGCGGGCTGCCCGGCTTCGGCAGCCAATACTATTTCGCGCCGGACCATGGGGTCGGCGTCTTTGCCTTCACCAACCTGCGCTATGGGCCGGTCTACGGGCGCACGGGCAAGGCGCTGGCCATGCTGGTCGAGCGTGCCGATCTCGGGCCGCGCCCGGTTCCCATTTCACCGATCCTGGCGGCGCGCCATGCGCAAGTGGCGCAGCTGGTGCAGTCCTGGGACGCCGCCCTCGGAAGCGCGATCACGGCCGACAACTTCTTCCTCGACCGCTCGCGTGCGGACTGGATCGTCCACGCGCGGGAAAAGCTCGATCCGATCGGGAAGATCACGGCGGTCGGCCCGATCGAGGCCGAAAACCAGTTGCGCGGCAGCTTCCCGTTGATCGGCGAGCGCGGCACCGTGAACGTCAAGTTCACGCTCACGCCCGAGCACGAACCCAAGGTGCAGGACATCGAGCTCACCGCGGCGAAGCCATAGGCACGGGGCATCGCCACCACCCGCTGAACGCACCACCGGGAAACCGGCCAGGCTCGGCTGAACGGCACCAGCCTGGCCGTCCCAATCACACTTACCAGGAGATCTAAACAATGTGGAAACGCGCCCTCGCCCTCGGCACCCTGCTCGCCCTGTCCACCGCGGCCGGCGCCGCGCCGGCAGCAACCCCGGCCACCGCGGCAAGCCCGGCATCGGGCTATGACGCCGCCCTCGCCGCATCGCTCGGCGCCGACGAACGCGGCATGCGCCAGTACGTGCTGGTCATCCTCAAGACCGGGCCGAACAAGATGGCCGAAGGTCCCGCCCGCACCGAGATGTTCAAGGGCCACTTCGCCAACATGAGCAGGCTGGCCGCCGAGAAAAAGCTGGTGCTGGCCGGGCCGCTCGACGGCAAGGATGGCCGGCGCGGCATCTTCGTGCTCAATACGTCCGATCTCGAGGCCGCGAAAGCCTGGGTCGGCACCGATCCGGTCGTCATCAACGGCGAAATGGCCGTCGAATTCCACAAGTTCTACGGCTCGGCGGCACTGATGATGGTCAACCAGGTGCACGCCCGGATCGAGAAGAAATAAGGTCCGCCAGTCCCCTGTTTCTTATTCCAGCCGGAACACTACGTCCACCGGCTGCATCAGCTTGAGCGCGTCGACCTGCAGGAAATCGCGGGCGCCGACGTTCGCCGGCCTGCCGCGCTGAAGACCGACATCGGTACGCACCAGGCCCAGCGCCGCGCCCAGGTTCTTCACCGCGCCCGGCGTCACGCCCGTTACCGCCCCGAGCTTGCGGCGCGATCCCCTGGCGATAATCTCGGCGCGGCGGCGCGCGTCGCGCAGGGCGTCGGCCATCAGCTCGGCCTCGACCTGCTCGCGCTCGACGAGGTCGAACGAAGTCGAGAAACTGTTCAGGTGCGGCTTGTCGAGCAGCCGCGCCACCACGGCGCGCCACTTCGACAGGTCGCGCACGACCAGGTGCACGCTGACCCGCAGCTCCTGCGGCGTCGCCTCGCCCGCCCCGTTCCTGCCCGGCTCGCGGCGCACGTCGCGCGTTTCCAGGTCCTCGAGCGGGATGCCCTGCTCCTGCAGCAGGGCGCGCACTTCCGCCATCCGCGTCTCGATCGTGTCCCGCGCCTGCCCCGGCTCGCCGTCGGGCGCCGTGACCAGGAAATCGAGTACGCCGATATTCGGTGTCGTGTAGCGTGTCGCGTCGGCGCTGACGTGCACGAAGGGATAGGCCGGCAACGGCGATGCCTGGGCGGAGGAAGGCAGCGCAGCGGCCAGCGCCAACATCAGGGCGAGCGGTTTCAGCATGAGGTCTCCTGTTGTGTTTTCGGAAACCCAAGCATAGACCTTTATAGACAAACGTGTCTAGTCGTTTTCGCCCGTCCACGTTCGCCACGAAATAATCTAGACATTCCTTTCTAGACAAGCTAATCTAGATTTACAAGCTTGCAACCCGAAGGAAGAATCATGTCCACCCAGCCCGAACTCCCGAAGCCGACCGCGGCCGAACTCGACCTCCTGCAGACCCTGTGGCCGCTCGGCTCTGCCACCGCGCGCCAGGTGCACGAGGCGATGCAGAAGACCCGCCCCGACGTGACCTATTCCACCGTGCTGCGCCTGATGCAGATCATGCACACCAAGGGCCTCCTGATCCGCGACGAAAGCGAACGCTCCCACGTGTACGCGCCGGCCCAGCCACAGGCCTCGCTGCAGACCAACCTGCTGAAAGACTTGATGCAGAAGGCCTTCGCCGGTTCGGCCAAGGCGCTGGTGCTCGCCGCTCTTAAGAGCGGCATCTCCAAAAAGGAGCGCGCCGAGATCGAGAAATTACTCAAGGAGGACGAGCAATGACGGTCCAGGAGATTGTCGGCCACCTCGGCGTGGTCCTGCTCGACTCGCTCTGGCAAGGCGCCCTCATCGGCCTCGAAGCGGCCGTCGCGCTGATCGGGACGCGCCACGCCCGGCCCCAGACCCGCTACGCGATCGCCTGCACTTCACTCCTGCTGTGCCTGTTCTGGCCGCTGGTCGAGCTGATCGCGCGCCTGCACGGCGGCGCCGCCAACAGCGGCACGGCCGTGCTGGTGCAGATGCTGCCGGGCAGCGGCATGGCCGGCGGCGCCGGCTGGCAAGGCTTCCTGCAGGCCCACCTGGCCTGGGTGGTGGCCGGCTGGGCAGCCTGCGCCAGCGCGCTCGGCCTGCGCATGGCGCTGGGCATGGCATGGATCAGCCGTTCGGCGCGCGGCGAGCGCACCGACCGGCACTGGAACGCGCGCCTGGAAGGGATGGCACTTGAATTCGGCATCACGCGCCAGGTGCGCCTGCGCGTGGTCGATACGCTCGCGAGCCCGGTCACGGCCGGCTGGTGGCGGCCGGTGGTGCTGGTGCCGGCCTCCCTGATCTCGGGTATGCCGCCACAGTTGCTGGAGGCCCTGCTGGCCCACGAACTGGCCCACATCCGGCGCTGCGACTACCTGGTCAACCTGGCGCAGAGCGTGATCGAAACCATCCTGTTTTACCACCCCGTGGTCTGGTGGCTGTCGCACCGGATCCGTACCGAACGCGAGCAGATCGCGGACGATATCGCGGCAAGGCAACTGGGCGAACCGCGGCGCCTGGCCCTTGCGCTTTCCGAACTGGAACGTCTCCAGTTTTCCACCCACCACCTGGCCCAGGCGGCCAACGGAGGAGATCTCATGTCACGCATCAAACGATTGGTTCGTCCCGAAACACCAGCATCGAACTGGCGCGCCGCGGTTCCGGCCGTCGCCCTGGCGGTGGTCATGGCCGGCCTGGCCGGCTGCGCGCAAACGGCCGTCGGCGGCCAGGCAGCGCAGGACAGCGCCGGCGGCGCCAGCACCCGCCCTATTGCGCAGTTTGCCTCGTGCAAGAAGCCGGAATATACGCCGGAAGCGCTGGCGCGCAGGGCCGAGGGCACGGTCACGCTCGGTTTCCTGGTGAGCGGCACGGGCGAGGTCCGCCAGTCGAGCGTGCGAAAATCGAGCGGCGACGCATCGCTCGACGAAGCCGCGCGCCTGGCCATCGAAAAATGCCGCTTCACGCCCGCCACCAGCATGGGCAAGCCGGTCGACGCATGGGTCAGCGTCCAGTATGTCTGGAGCCTGGGCTAAGGGCCGGCCCCTTCCCGGCCGCGGCATGGCGCCACAGCGCGCCGCGTCCGAAACGGGGATGCCGGACGGCGCGCGCTAGAATCATGGTGCGACCGCCCCGGTGTCGCACAGTGCTCCAGCGGGAGGCGCGATGCAGTACGGCGAGCGGCTCAACGCCTTCACCCACTTCGGCGGCGCGCTGCTCGCCTTTGGCGCCAGTATTCCGCTGCTGGCGCGGGCGCTGGAAGCGAACGGCCGCCTTGGCCTGTTCAGCACCGGCGTCTACGCCTTCTCGCTGGTGCTGATGTACGCCTGCTCGAGCGCCTACCACGCCGCCAGCGGCGCCCTCAAGCAGGCGCTGCGCCGCTTCGACCATCTCAGCATCTATCTATTAATCGCCGGCAGCTACACGCCCTTCTGCCTGCTCATGCTCAGCGGCCGCGAAGCCTGGTTCCTGCTCGCCCTGGTCTGGAGCCTGGCGCTGTTCGGTATCGTGCAGGAAATGCGGCCGCGCGCGGGCGCCCGGGTGCTGTCGATGCTGGTCTACCTGGCGATGGGCTGGTCGGCCGCCAGCATGCTCAGGCCGCTGCACGCCGGCCTCGGCCCGGCCGGCTTCGCCTGGCTGCTGGGCGGCGGGCTGGCCTATACGGCCGGCATCGTGTTCTACGTGCTCGACGCCCGCCTGCGCCACGCGCACGGCATCTGGCACCTGTTCGTGCTGGCGGGCAGCGCCGCCCACTATGTCACGGTCTACTATTACGTTTTATAAAAAAAAGAGCCGGCATGTGCCGGCTCCCGCCTTGTTACCGGAACTGCAATCGGCCCGTCAGACGCTCGATACGTCCAGTTCAGCCGCGGTGGCCTCGACCACCTGTTCCTTGGTCACGCCAGGCGCCAGTTCCACCAGCTTGAGGCCGGTGCCGGTGACGTCGATCACGCCGAGGTCGGTAATGATGCGGTCGACCACGCCGACGCCGGTCAGCGGGAGGTCGCATTTCTTGAGGATCTTGGGAGAGGTCGAACCATCCTTGGCGGTGGCGACGTGTTCCATCACGACGACCACGCGCTTGACGCCGGCCACCAGGTCCATCGCGCCGCCCATGCCCTTCACCATCTTGCCAGGAATCATCCAGTTGGCCAGGTCGCCCTGCTGGGAGACCTGCATCGCGCCGAGGATCGCCAGGTTGATCTTGCCGCCGCGGATCATGCCGAAGGAATCGGCCGAGCTGAAGTAGGCGGCGCCCGGCAAGGCGGTCACGGTCTGCTTGCCCGCATTGATCAGGTCGGCGTCGACCTCGTCGTCCGTCGGGAACGGGCCGATGCCGAGCAGGCCGTTTTCCGATTGCAGATACACTTCCATGTCGTTCGGCACATAGTTGGCCACCAGCGTAGGCAGGCCGATGCCGAGGTTCACATAAAAGCCGTCCTGCAGTTCCTTCGCCGCGCGCGCGGCCATTTCATCACGAGTCCATGCCATGTTGTTCTCCGGTCTCTCTGGTCTTAAGCGGTGCGCACGGTGCGCTGTTCGATGCGCTTTTCCGGCGTCGGATTGTGGACGATGCGGTGCACGAAGATGCTCGGGGTGTGCACCTGGTCCGGATCGATCTCGCCGATCTCGACCAGCTCCTCGACTTCGACGATGCAGACCTTGCCTGCGGTCGCCACGTTCGGGTTGAAGTTGCGCGCGGTCTTGTTGTACACCAGGTTGCCGGCCTTGTCGGCCTTCCATGCCTTGACCAGCGAGACGTCGGGCACCAGCGCGCGTTCCATCACATAGTGCTCGCCGTCGAATTCGCGGGTTTCCTTGCCGTCGGCCACGATGGTGCCGTAGCCGGTTTTCGTGAAGAAGGCCGGGATGCCGGCGCCGCCGGCGCGCAGTTTTTCGGCCAGCGTACCTTGCGGGGTGAATTCGAGTTCGAGTTCGCCGGCCAGGAACTGGCGCGCGAACTCCTTGTTTTCGCCCACATAGGAGGCGATCATCTTCTTGATCTGGCGCGTTTCGAGCAGCTGGCCCAGGCCGAAGCCGTCGACGCCCGCGTTGTTCGAAATCGCGGTCAGTTGCTTGACGCCGGAATCGCGCAGCGCCGCGATCAGCGCTTCCGGAATGCCGCACAGGCCGAAGCCGCCGACGGCGATCGTTTGGCCGTCTTGGACGATACCGGCCAGCGCCGATGCCGCATCAGGATACACTTTGTTCATACCCGTCCCTTTTATGGTTTGCCGAAGTGAAGCTTCGAAGTAAAGCTTTATAAGTACAGCTTTATATACTGCAGAGTAGAAGACAAGCTTAGAATACGCCCCGCGAAAGTACAATACCGTAGAAATACCGGCAACGGTCGCCGTCCACTGGAGTGCCACAGCAAGCAGATGAATCCATCATACGCCATCGATTACGAGATGATTTTCCAGCATGCGCCGGTCGGCATGTGTATTTCCAGGGACCGGGTGATCCAGTCGTCGAACCTCGCGCTGGCCGCGATGTTCGGCTACGGCCAGGGCTGGCTCGACGGCCAGTCCTTCGCCGTGCTGTATCCGACCATGGACGAGTTCCTGCGCACCGGCGACCGCATCGTGCCGATCATGAACGCGAAGGGGCGCTATTCCGACGAGCGCATCATGCGCCGCGGCGACGGCGAGCTGTTCTGGTGCCACGTGACCGGACGCGCGTTAAATGCCGCCGAGCCGCTCGGAGCCGGCGTCTGGACCTTCGAGGATGTCAGCGAAAAGCGCCCCGTCACGGCCGAGCTGACGCCGCGCGAGCGCGAAATCGCCGCGCTGCTGGTCGAGGGCAAGACCAGCAAGGTGATCGCCCGCCAGACCGACCTCAGCCCGCGCACGGTGGAGATGCACCGGGCCAAGCTGATGCGCAAGTTCTCGGCCTCGACCTCGTCGGAACTGGTGCACAAGCTGGTGGGGGTGGCGCGCTGACGGGTCGGGCCGCGGAGCCTTATCGGCCGCCCGGGTTCCGCTGGGCGTGTTGTCACTGTAGAATCCGCATTTTGCCCGCCACCCGATGACCACTCATACAACCGCGCGCGCCAGCGAAGCGCTCCCGCCGAACACCCATGTTCCCGACGGGCATGTTCCCGACCTCATCCTCGGACTCGAAGACCGTCCCCGTCCCTGGATCGGCATCCTGGCCGCGCTGCAGCACCTGCTCGCCATCATCGTGCCGATCGTCACGCCCGGCCTGCTGATCTGCCAGGCGCTCGGCGTCTCGGCGCGCGACACCAACCTGATCGTCTCGATGTCGCTGGTCATATCCGGCATCGCCACCTATGTGCAATGCCGCCGCTTCGGTCCCTTCGGCGCCGGCCTGCTGATCGTGCAGGGCACCAGTTTCAATTTCGTCGGCCCCCTGATCGCCGGCGGCGCCGCCATGGTCAAGGAAGGCACGCCGGTCGAAGCCGTGATGGCGGCGATCTTCGGCGTGGTGGTGGCCGGCTCCTTCATCGAGATGGGCGTCTCGCGCATCCTGCCCTTCATCAAGCGCCTGATCACGCCGCTGGTGACGGGCATCGTGGTCCTGATGATCGGCCTGACCCTGATCAAGGTCGGCCTGATCAGCATGGGCGGCGGTTTCTCGGCCATGAGCAACGGCAGTTTCGCCAACGGCGAAAATCTGTTGTTGTCGGGCCTGGTGCTGGGCCTGATCGTGGCGATCAACCGCGTGCCCGTGACCTGGATGCGCAGCTGCGCCATCGTCATCGCGCTGGCCGCCGGCTATGCGCTGGCGGGCTACCTGGGCCGCCTGGACTTTACGGGCATGCACGAAGCGCCGGCCTTCCAGGTGCCGCTGCCGCTGCACTTCGGCCTCGGTTTTTCGTGGTCGCTGTTCGTGCCGATGGTGGTGATCTACCTGGTGACTTCGCTCGAAGCGATCGGCGACGTCACCGCGACCAGCAAGATCTCGCGCGAACCGGTAGAGGGCCCGGTCTGGATGCGCCGCATCAAGGGCGGCGTGCTGGTCAACGGGGCGAATTCCCTGCTGGCGGGGATCTTCAACACCTTCCCGAGCTCGATCTTCGCGCAGAACAACGGCGTGATCCAGCTGACCGGCATCGCCAGCCGCCACGTCGGGATCTGGATCGCGCTGTTCCTGGTGGTGCTGGGCCTGTTCCCGAGCGTCGCCGGCGTGATCCAGGCGGTGCCGGAGCCGGTGCTGGGCGGCGCCGCCATGGTGATGTTCGGCGCGGTCGCCGCGGCCGGCATCAATATCCTGGCCAGCGTGCAGCTCGACCGGCGCGCGCTCTTGATCATCGCCGTGTCGCTGGGACTCGGCCTGGGCGTGACCCAGGTCCCGGAATTCCTGGCCCACGTGCCGGCGGCCCTGCGCAGCGTGCTCGAGTCGGGCGTCGCCACGGGCGGCATCTGCGCCGCGCTGCTGAACTGGTTCCTGCCGCCGAGCGCGCCGGAGCAGGCGGTCAAGGCGCACTAAGCGCATGGACGTCTGCGATCCGGCCGCCGCCTCTGGCCGGATCGCCCTCGCCGTCTGCGCGGCGAGGTACCGCCCGAGTTACTGCGCCTTCAGGTAGGGTCCGTTCGGGATCGCTGTCGGGCCGAGGATGAACACGTCATTGTTGGCCATCTGGGCCAGCGGCATGTAGTTCGGCTTTGCGCGCTCGATCGCGGCCGAGACCGCGGCAGCGATCAGATTCGCCAGCGGGTGTCCGGTGTTCTGCTGCTGTGGCGAATATTGCATGCGCTTGTTCGCGCGCCACAGCTCGGTACCGTCCTTCGACACCAGGCGATAGTCGAAGTCGACCGTGACCGTGGTCGAGATCACGACGTACTTGGCGTCCCACTGGTTGATCGTGACGTACAGGACCGCGTCGGCCCCGAACATCTGCGCGAGGTGTGCCGGCGATTGCTGGTGGATCTGCTCGCCTTCATACAAGCCCTCCTGTTCCAGCACGGTTTTCGCGGTATGTACCGGGAACACATAGAAGCCCTTCTCGGCCAGCGGCACCGTCAGGGTCGTCAGCAAGTAGGCCGGCGCGTCGACGTCGACCGACTTGTTGGCGGCGGGGACCACCAGGATCGAGCGCGGCTTGGCGGCCTCGAACGCGCTCAGGTCTTGCTTGACGACGTTGCTGGCGCATCCGGTCAACAGGACCGCGAGCAGGATGAACAGGCGCTTCATGACTGTACCTCTTTCGACTTCGTGGTTTCGAGATTCTTGATCATCGCGTCCATCAGGACCGCGCTTTCAGGCCACAGCTCGCGCTCGCGGCGGAAGTTCGACAGTGCGCCGGCCTTGTCGCCCGACTGCAGCAGCAGCGTGCCCAGGTCGGCGTGCAGGCCTGGGGCGACGCGCTTGCCGCCCTTTTCCAGGACGGCGATGTGCGCCGCCAGCGATTCACGGCTCTTCGCCGTCGCTTCCGGGTTCTTGTACGACTGGTAGAGCAGTCCGTCATAGCCGCCCCACTCGTACAGGCCGCCCTTAGTGGCGCAACCGGTGAGCGCGAGCAGCGCGGCGGCAATCAGTAGTTTCTTCATTGTGCGGCTCCCTGCATGTTGAACGTACGCGACACACCGTCGGCGACGTAGAATTGTTCGGATACATAGACCTGGCGGCCGTCGCGCACCGTGAGCTGATGGGTGCCCGGCAGGACGCGCAGCGCGGCCTTGCCCTCGGCGAAATCGGCGGCGCGGCCCATGTCCAGTCCATCGACGAGCACACGTGCATCGTCGGCGCCGGCGGCAACGCGCAGCGAGATCTGCGGACGCTGGTCCACCACGCCCTGCTTTTCGGTCGGATACGATACGCAGGCGGTCAAGGCCAGGAGGGTCAGTGCGGCCAGCGCACGCTTGAGAACGATAGGGTTTCGCATCACAGGTTTCCTTTCTCACGCACCGTCAACTGGTCCAGCTTATAGCCCTGCAGCGAGCCGCTGACGATGCTGGCGCTGGCGCCCTCGCTCATCTCGGTGTCACCGAACAGCGAGTCGACACGGATCTGGGCCACTTCCTTGCCCGGCAGCGTGATCTCGAAGCCGGTCTGGGGCGACTTCACCTTCTGGCCCACCGTCTGCACCGAAAACACCATGCCTGGGGTCAGCCCTTGGGTTTTGCCGCCGGCGATAAAGTAATTCCCCTGCTCCATACCGATCAGCGAGGTCTGCCACGGGCGGCGCTGCAGTTCCGTTGTCAGGCGGTTGACCACCTCGGAAATGGCTTGGCGGATCGAAGCGTCGTTCAGCGTGCCGTCATAGCCTGCCTGCGAACCGAAGCCGAAGGTGGTCGAGGACTCGGTCGACGATTCTCCGGCGCCCGAAGCGGCAAAGAAACTCTGTCCGGTCTTGACGTCGACCAGGCGCAGGTCGATCTTGGCGAATGCCACCTGCTTTTTGCTGTTGGAAACGAATCCGGACTGTCCCACAGCCTTGCGCCCGAACTCGCTCAGCGAACCCATGATGAGCGCGTCAACGCCGACCAGTTCCTGGGCGGCGCCCGTTAGGCGCGCTTCGTCCTGGAGTTTGGAGAGGTCGCTGCGCTCCAGTACGACATAGGAGCCGGATTCGGTGAGGGCCTTGGCGAGCATGTCCGAAACCTGCTTGCCGACCGGATCGCCCGCGTTGTCGCGCAGCAGGGAACGGCCGTAATTGGTTTCGTTGGAAACGCGGCCGATCGCGATCTTGCGCTTCAGGGCCGGACGCGCCGCTGTCGCCTGTGCCGCTGCGGCTTGTTGGGCCTGCTTTTGCTGGGCGAGTGGCTGGGGCGCTTCTTTTGATGCGACCGGCGTGCCAGGAGAGGCGCAGCCAGCCAGGACCGCGAGTGCGGAGCATGCCACGGCAGCCTGGGCTGCGCGGCGAATGTGTCGTGCCATGGATTGTCCCTAGTGAGGTTATGCTACAGTTGCTTTATATCAACTTGCGTGAGCAAGGTAACACCAAGGACACCAATTAAATCTATCAAAAGATCACAACTGACCTTTTTTTTTGCTTCTCATCAAGAATGTGCACGTGTTGTGCGCATTCTTGCAACACCGCGCCCCCGCGCTAGGGCCCGATCATGCACGCCGGGTATCGCGCCGGGCTCCGTGGGGCCGAATGCCGTCGAGCATGCGGTGGCGCCGAGCGGCAACGGCGCCAACAGCCGAGCATGGTGCGATCCGGGCGCGATTTGCCGGTCTATGCTCCTTGAGCGATCATTCGGCCAGCAAGCTGCGGATCCGATCCGGCAGCGGCACCGATTTTTCGGCGGCAAAATCGACCCACACGACCTTCGCCGCGGCTTCGGCGTGCAGGCCGCCCGCCTTGCCGTCGGCCTCCACCAGGCGGATCTCGTGCGACACCTCGAAACTCGAACGGCCGGGCTGGCCGACATAGGAAGTGACTTCGATTTCGGCCGGGTATTTCAACTGTTTCAGGAACGAGCACCGGGCGTTGATCAGCACCGGCCCGGTCGCGGTCGGATCGGGCAATCCACCGACCTGTTCCAGCCAGGCGATACGCGCCGTTTCGATATAGCGGAAATAGACCGTGTTATTGACATGGCCCATGGCGTCCATGTCGCCCCAGCGCACCGGCATGCGCATCGTGTGTACCAACTTCTTGTCGCTCATACTTCCTGACTCGTCTTTCGTTCAACAATAAAAAAAGCGCCGTTGCCGGCGCCGGTTTGCCGCGGATGCCGCAATGGCTTACTGCGCGGTCATGCCGTCGTCGGCGGTGATGATGGCGCCATTGATGAAATGCGCTTCCTCGGCCGCCAACAACAATAATAAGCCGTCCAGGTCTTCGGGTTTGCCCGGACGTTTTCTCGGCAGCAGTTCGATCAGTTTCTTGCCCTGCTCGGTCTCGAAATAATCCTCGTTCATCTCGGTCGCAATATAGCCGGGGCAGATCGCATTCACGTTGATCCCGTATTTTCCCCATTCGACCGCCATCGCCTTGGTCATCTGCACCACGCCGGCCTTGCTCATGCAGTAGACGCCGATTTGCGGCAGCACGCGCAGGCCGGCCACCGAGGCGATGTTGACGATCCGGTGCTGCTTGCGGGGGTCGCCCTTGGCGCGCTGGATCATGCGCTTGGCGGCCTGCTGGGCCACGAAGAAGGCGCCGCGCAGGTTGGTGTCCATGATGTACTGGTAATCGTCCTCGGTCACGTCGAGCAGGCGCTGCGTGCTCTGCACGCCGGAGTTGTTGACCAGGATGTCGATCGGACCGGCTTCGGTTTCGGCGTGGGCAATCGCCGATTTGATGCTGTCGAGGCTGGTCACGTCGAGGTTGACGACGTGGGCCGCGCCGCCGTCGGCCTCGATCTCGGCGCGCAGCTCCTTGAGGCGCTCGGTACGGCGCGAGGCCAGCACCACCTGGGCGCCGGCGCCGGCCAGGGCCTTGGCGAAACGCGCGCCGAGGCCGCTCGAGGCGCCGGTGACCATGGCGATTTTTCCTTCATAGTTGACTTCGATGCCCACGCTCTCTCCTGTCCTGATGTCCTGCCCGATGTGCTGCAAGCGAAACGATGACGAAGGCATAATGATGTCACAGAATGCCGGCATTAGATTGCCACATCTAATTTTCGCCCTAAAATAGCTGGCTAAGTTGCAATCGGCCCGGAAAACCCGCACACTCGTACTTAAATTTCTTAACCATTACAAGACCATGACAGAGCCAATCAACATCCTCGAACAATATGGACCGCGCGAAGCAATGGAGTACGACGTCGTCATCGTCGGCGGCGGCCCCGCCGGCCTGTCGGCGGCCATTCGCCTCAAGCAGCTGGCCAGCGAAAAAGGCCAGGAGGTGTCCGTCTGCGTGCTCGAGAAAGGCGGAGAACTGGGCGCCCATATCCTGTCGGGCGCCGTCATGGATCCGATCGCCTTGAACGAATTGTTCCCGAACTGGAAGGAACTCGGCGCACCACTGAACACTGCGGTGACCGAAGACCGGGTGCTGTTCCTGACCGAGACGAAGGCCCACGCCACGCCTTCGTTCATGGTGCCGAAGATGCTGACCAACCACGGCAACTACATCATTTCGCTGGCCAACGTGGTGCGCTGGCTCGGCCAGCAGGCCGAAAGCCTGGGCGTCGAAGTGTTCCCGGGCTTCCCGGCAGCGGAAATCCTGTACAACGAGGACGGCTCGGTGAAAGGTGTAGCGACGGGGAACATGGGCGTGGACCGCGAAGGCAATCCGACCGACGCCTTCCAGCTGGGCATGGAGCTGCACGCGAAGTACACGTTCTTCGCCGAAGGGTCGCGCGGCCACCTCGGCAAGCAGCTGATGGCCAAGTACGACCTCAACAAGGGCAAGGACCCGCAGACCTACGGCATCGGCATCAAGGAGCTGTGGGAGATCGACCCGGCCCTGCACAAGCCCGGCCTGGTGATCCACACGGCCGGCTGGCCGCTCGACAAGGACACCTACGGCGGCTCCTTCCTGTACCACCTGGAAAACAACCAGGTCGCGGTCGGCTTCGTGGTGGGCCTGGCCTACCAGAATCCCTACCTGTCGCCCTACGAGGAATTCCAGCGCTACAAAACCCATCCGGAAATCCGCAAGTTCTTCGAAGGCGGCAAGCGCATCTCCTACGGCGCGCGGGCGATCACGGCGGGCGGCCTGCAATCCCTGCCGAAAACCGTGTTCCCGGGCGGCGCCCTGATCGGCTGCGACGCCGGCTTCCTGAATACCTCGCGCATCAAGGGCAGCCACAGCGCGATCAAGACCGGCATGCTGGCCGCCGAAGCGGCCTTCGAGGCCCTGGGCAGCGGCCGCCAGCACGACGAGCTGAGCGCCTACCCGGCCGCCTTCGAACAGTCCTGGCTGTACAAGGAACTGCACGTGGCGCGCAACTTCAAGCCGTGGATGAGCAAGGGCCTGTACCTCGGCACCTTCATGACCGGCGTCGACCAGATGGTCTTCCGCGGCAAGGCGCCATGGACGCTGCGCCACAAGCATGCCGACCACGAGTGCCTGCGCCCGGCCTCCGAGTTCACGCCGATCGTCTACCCCAAGCCGGACGGCAAGCTGACCTTCGATCGCCTGTCCTCGGTGTTCATCTCGAACACCAACCATGCCGAAGACCAGCCGGTGCACCTGACGCTGAAGAATCCGAGCATTCCGGTCGACGTCAACCTCGCCAAGTTCGCCGGCCCCGAGCAGCGCTACTGCCCGGCGGGGGTGTACGAGTTCGTGAAAACCGACGCCGGCCAGGACCGCCTGCAGATCAATGCGCAGAACTGCGTGCACTGCAAGACCTGCGACATCAAGGACCCGACCCAGAACATCGTGTGGGTGACGCCGGAAGGCGGCGGCGGACCGAACTATCCGAACATGTAAGCGGACGAACAGGTCGATGAAGCGGGCGCCAGTGGCGCCCGTTTTTTTTGGCCGAAGCACCACTGTTGTTTCAAGGCAACTGCATTGCCGTCAAATCTTTGTCGGAGATTTCTCATGTGCAATAATCCGACGCTTGTCCATCTCCGCAAACCTCACCGAATGTCACGCTCGCCCCTGCTTCGTCCAGCCCTGCTCTCCGCCCTCCTCTCGGTCGCCTTCTCCGCTTCGGCCCAGGCCCAGCCGGAGTCTTTCCTGATGAGCCGGCTGGCCCAGCTGCCCGAATACGGCAGCGGCGGCGACAGCGTGCGCATCTACGGCACCGTCGACCTGGGCGCCATGTACGGCCGCACCGACAAGGGCCGCGGCCGCTGGCAGCAGCAAAGCGGCGGCGCCTACAGTTCCAAGCTGGGCTTTTATGCGTCGGAAGACCTGGGCGGCGGCCTGAAGGCCGAAGCGAAGCTGGAAGCGGGCTTCAATGCCGATACCGGCACCCAGCAGGCGAGCGCCCTGTTCAACCGCGAATCCTGGGTCGGCCTGCGCTCGGCCACGCTCGGCACGCTGCGCTTCGGTAACCAGATCAACGCGATGCTGCCGCTGTTCGTCGACCCCTTCATGCTGGTGCAGACCAACTCGGTCTACACCTGGGTCGGAGGCGGCGCCATGCAGGGGCCGCGCGGGGTGGGCGCGAACACGGACCTCGGTCCGGGCGCGGCGACGATCCCGGTGCGCGTGCCGAAGTCGGTCACCTACGCCACGCCACGCGTGATGGGCCTGGGCGCGCAGGCGATCTACGCCACCAACCCCTACGGCACGACCGAACCGAAGGTCGGCACGCGCGGCGGCGTGCTGTCGTTCACCGACGGGAAGTTCTACCTGGCGGCCAGCCTGACCCAGTCCTGGACCGCGCCCGTGGCCGCGGCGCCCGGCCAGGCCGCGCAGCCGGTGCGCACCGACATGCCTGCCGTGGGCGGCATCTACGACACGGGCAAGCTGGTGCTGTCGGCGTCCTGGGTGCGCATCGCGCCGCGGCTGGCGCAGAGCGGCGAAGCGCGGCTGGCGACGCTGGGCGCGATCCTGGTCCAGGACCGCCTGAGCTGGAGCGCCTCGCTGGTGCACCGCGATACGGAAGGCGCACGCAATGCCCTCGGCAATCCGGTCGAGTCGTCGGCGCTGGGGCTGATGCTGGGCGTCGACTACAACCTGTCGCGCCGCACCTCGCTGTACGCGCGCGCCGGGTCGGTGCGCAATTTCGGCGCCTCGACCATCATCCTGAACGGGATTGCCCTACCCTTCCAGGCCGGCTCCACCTTCCCGCAGACGGGCATCGAAACCCGCACCGCCTCGGTCGGGATACTGCACCACTTCTGAACAGCGCCACGCGGACGCATCGCAAGCAGCCTGTCAGTAGGCGACCCTGCGCCCGCGCGAACCAAAACGGTGGCCGACGACCAGGGTCGTGCTCGCCACCAGGCTCGACAGGCCGATGATCAGCTGGGTCAGCTTGTCGGCAGGCAGCAGCCAGTAGTGTCCCTGGGGCGGCTCGGCGCCGGTGGCGGCGACGATCAGCGGCGCGATCCAGGACGCCTCTTCCTCCACGTCCAGCACGACCGCGTCTTCCGCCGTCTGCAGGTAGAGGTTGCCGCCTTCGGCCAGCGTGAAACAGATGCCGTAGCCGGTTTCCTGCGGCCCGATGAGTTCCTGCATCGCGAGATTGTGCTCGTCGATCCAGAGTTCGACGTCCTGCGGGGTTTCGAGGTGAATCCAGGGGCGCGGACGGAAGCGCGGCGGCGGGTCGAGTGGTGCGGTCATCGGCTGCGAAGGGAAAGCGGTAAGGGCCGTATCCTACGGCATTTCGGACCAGCCGTACATGGTGCGCCTAGGGGGCAACCAGGGTCACGATACGCGCCTCGACCCTGTCGCCCCGGATCAGGAGCTCGGCGGCCGAGATCGGCAAGCTGAAGCGGCGCCGGCCGGCACTGCCGGGGTTGACGTAGAGGACGCCCGCCCGCTCGGCCTGCGCCGGCCGGTGCGAATGGCCGGACACCACTACCCGCACCCCGGCGCGCACGGGATCGATGTCGATGTCCTTGATGTCGTGGATGGCGTAGAGCGCGACGCCGCCGAAGGCAAGCCGGGCGCTGGCGGGAATGCCGCGCGCCCAGTCCTCGCGGTCGTTATTGCCGCGCACGACCGTCAGCGGGGCCAGTTCGGCCAGGCGCTCGAGGATGCCCGGGTGGCCGATGTCGCCGCCGTGGACGATATGGTCGCAGCCGGCAAGGAAGGCCAGCGCCTCCGGCCGCAGCAAGCCGTGGGTGTCGGAGATCAGGCCGACGCGCAGCGCCGGCCCCGGCGCGTTTTCGGTGCCGCTCAATGCCGTTTTGCGCCCGCCATCTTCGCGGTCGTGTAGATCGAGTACAGCGCGGCCAGGCCGACCAGCACGTAGACCAGGCGCGCCGCCGCGCTGCCCGGACCGAAGATGGTGGCGACCATGTCGACCTGGAACAGGCCCACCAGCGCCCAGTTCAGGCCGCCGATGATCAACAGGAACATGGCGAGGTAATCCATTGCCGACATGGCCGAACCGCGGCCTTCGCGCACGGCGGTACGGCGTTCGGGTCCGGTGCGGCGATCCATGGTGGGTGCATTCATCGTTGCCATCGTGTTTCTCCTTTGGAAAGATGAGTCGGTCTTCCGGCAATGCATGCCGTTCCGGCCCTACGACAGCAAAAACCCACGCAAGTTTCGCTACCGCCCCGGCGGCGGCCGGTGCGGTTGGCGGAAGGTGCTTAGCCCTTCCAGGTACGGTTGAGCCCCGTGTCGGCGTGGATCCAGCCGCCTTTCGGACCGGAACGGTAATAATACCCGACTCCGCCCTGGCGGAAGCTCCGTATGAGTCCACCCAGCACTTCCTCGCTGAGGCTGGCGATGCGGATGTCCGCCGCCTTGCCGGACATATGCAGGGATTTGCGGGCAGCAGGGATGCCGGCTTCCTGCAGGCGCGCGTTCGACGCCGGGGTACGGTAGCCCGACAGGATCTCGAGCGGCTGGTGCAAGCCGTAGCGCGCGATGAAGGCCTGGGTGCCCCACAGCATTTCCAGCAGCTTGGGGTCGATCGGCGCGGTTTCGCGGCCGTTGACGTCGCGCAGCAGGTGGCAGAGCTGCTCATAGGCGGAGTCGATGACTTCGCCATCCTTCCAGTACAGCACGGTGGCGCGTTCGCCGCTTTGCGGGCGCGTCACCGACAGCGTGCGCGGCTTGACCCAGAAATCGAGGTCGAGCAGTTGTGCGTCGAAGAGGTCGGGTGGCGGCGTCAGGTCGGCCGGGGCAGCTTGCGCTGCCGCCTGGGCCTGGCCGATCAGGGTCGGGCCAAGCACCCCGAGGGCCGACAGGCGCATGCCTTGATGAAGAAAATCTCTACGGGAAGCCATAAAACACTCGTCTTTGGGAAGTCCCGTACTATAGCGCAAGGACATGCCCGACAGAAGACGTGCCCGGCTGCTTTTTGTTGCTTTTCGTTGGCGTTTGCGGCTTATTGGCTGCAGTTGCAGAAACGCTTGCGGGCCGAGTCAAGCGCGGCCGGGTCGGCATCGAGCATCTTCCACATCAGGTGGCATTCGAGGCCGAAGCAGGCTTTTTCCAGGCCGGCATCCGTGTAGCCGTGGCGCGCGAAGAAAGGCGCGGCGCTGGCCGGGCTGTGCAGGTGCAGCTTGCGGATTTCCCATGCGCGCGCCTGCTGCTCGACGGCGGCCAGCATGGCGCTGCCGACGCCGCTGCGCACGGCCTCGGGCTGGACATAGCAAAGCGCCAGCTTGCCGGCCTGGGTCAGCAGGGCCATGCCCAGCAACTGGCCGTCGCGCTCGGCGACGATGGCGAAATTGGTGGCCGAGGCGAACCAGGCGGCGACGTTCTCCAGCGTCTTGTTGCCGAGCCAGGCATCGAGGATGGCGGGACGGCCGCGGTAGTCCGCCTCGCATCCCTGCTCGATCGAGCGGCGCAGCAGGCTGCAGGCGGAGGCCGCGTCGAACGGTGCTGCTTTGCGAATATCGATACCCATAACCATCTAACCCAGTGACTCGTGACTATTTACTGACTACTAATGCATGATTCAATGCATGATTCATGACACACAGGCATCGGCGCCGCGGCGCCTGCGGATGTGCGGACTATACACCGAAAGCTCTGCAGCCTGCCGGAACCCATGCATACCTCGATACAGGTCTAAGCATATGACGAAAGTATTCTTCCGTTTCCGGCGCAACTTATGGAACATGGACCCTGTTTCCATTGCATCCGAAAAGTGAGAAGAATATGCCGAATCAAGCTTTCAAGCCCCTGCGCCGCTGGCTGCTCGCGCTGACCGTTGGCGCCGCCCTGCCGCTGTCGGCCAGCGCCGCCAATGTCGAGCTGCTGAACGTTTCCTACGACGTGGCGCGCGAATTGTACAAGGACATTAACCCGG
Organism: Massilia sp. GCM10023247; assembly: GCF_042653325.1. Classification (NCBI taxonomy): domain Bacteria; kingdom Pseudomonadati; phylum Pseudomonadota; class Betaproteobacteria; order Burkholderiales; family Oxalobacteraceae; genus Massilia; species Massilia sp. GCM10023247. The sequence goes on along the minus strand of NZ_JBHSIB010000006.1, from coordinate 59,238 downwards.
CGTTCATCGAGAGCTGGAAAAAAGCAACAGGTGAGACCGTTTCGATCAAACAATCGCATGGCGGCTCGAGCAAGCAGGCGCGTGCCGTGGCCGATGGCCTGGAAGCGTCGGTCGTGACCATGAACCAGGCCAACGACATCGACATGCTGGCCGACCGCGGCCTGGTCGTGAAGGATTGGGCCAAGAAATTCCCGCACAACGCGGCGCCCTATTACTCGACCATGGTGTTCCTGGTCCGCAAGGGCAACCCGAAAGGCATCCGCAACTGGGACGACCTGGCCAAGCCGGGCGTGCAAGTGATCATCCCGAACCCGAAGACCGCGGGCAACGGCCGCTACACCTACCTGGCGGCCTGGGGTTCGGTCCTGAAAAAAGGCGGCAACGAAGCCCAGGCGCGCGACCTGGTGCGCGCCATCTTCAAGAACGTGCCTATCCTCGACGCGGGCGGACGCGCGGCAACCACGACCTTCACCCAGCGCCAGATCGGCGACGCCCTGGTGACCTTCGAAAACGAAGTGAGCATGGTGCGCGCCGAGTTCGGCAACAACTTCGAGGTCGTCTACCCGCAGACCTCGATCCTGGCCGAGTCGCCGGTGGCCGTGGTCGACAAGGTCGTCGATCGCCGCGGCGTGCGCAAGCAGGCTACGGCTTACCTGAATTTCCTGTACACCCCGCAGGGCCAGGAAATCGGCGCCAAGCACTACCTGCGCGTGCGCGACGCGGCGGTGATGAAGAAGTATGCTGCCAACTACAAGCCGATCACCCTGTTCTCGGTGGACGAACTGTTCGGCGGCTGGCGCAATGCGCAGAAGCGCCACTTCGACGATGGTGGCGAGTTCGACAAGATCTACCAGTCGAAGTAAGCGCCGGCGGGTTGCACGAGCTGCGTCCCGGCAGCTGGCCTTCTTGCCAAGCTTTTGCCGACGACAACGAGCCCCGCCAGCGTGCGGGGCTTTTTTTCGGTAAAACAACTACATTCGGATTGATTTTTCCTGTGCGCCATAGACACATAGAAATGATGGTGCTATCTTCCATCGCTGAGGTAGTTGCCGTACAGCTAGACGCGTAAACGATGCGCCGCAACGGCGCTTGGGCTCAACCCGACACCATTTCCCTAGACCATGATCAAAAAACTGTTCGCCACGGTATTGTTGTCGATCTCTTCTGCTGCCGCATTCGCGGTGCCGTTCGGATCGCAATCGGTACTCGTGGTGGAAGATGACACCGGCAAAGTTTTGCTGGAAAAGAATGCCACCGACGTGGTGCCGATCGCCTCGCTCACGAAGCTGATGACCGCAATGGTCATCCTCGACGCCAAGCAGGATATGAACGAGCTGATCGAGATCGACCGCAGCGACGTCGACACCCTCAAGCACAGCAGTTCGCGGGTGCCGGTCGGCGCCAGCATTCCGCGCGCCGACGTGCTGCAGCTAGCCCTGATGTCTTCCGACAACCGCGCCGCGGCCTCGCTGGCACGCACCTATCCGGGCGGCCACGCGGCCTTCAAGGAAGCGGTGCGCCGCAAGGCCGCCGCGCTCGGCATGCACCAGACCCACATCGAAGAGCCGACCGGCCTGTCGCCGAACAACCGCTCGACCGCCGGCGACCTGATCAAGATGGCCAACGCCGCCGCCGGCTACCCGGAAATCACCGAGCGCAGCACCGACGCCAAGAACATCATCAATATCAACGGCCGCGGCGTCGAGTACCGCAACACCAACCGCCTGGTCGGCGCCAAGGGCTGGGACATCGGCCTCTCGAAAACCGGCTACACCCGCGAAGCGGGCCGCTGCCTGATCATGAGCATCAAGGTCGCAGGCAAGAACGCGACCATGGTCCTGCTCAACGCCAGCGCCTCCTCGGCCCGCATCCTCGACGCCCTCAACGTGCGCCGCTTCATCACGGGCGAAGAGCCGGCGGTGGCCGGCGTGGCACGCTCGGCGAAGCTCCAGGCCAGCAGCGGCTCCCCGCGCATCAAGGCCAGCGCCGGCCGCGCGAAGGCCAAGGCCCAGCCGCGCAGCAAGGCCAAGGTCGTGCCGAAGAAGAAAAAAGTGACGGTGAAGCGTACCCGCCGTAACTGATGCGAGGCCGCCCGGCGGCCGCCAGCGAATGAAAAAGGGATTGCCGCTTGCGGCAATCCCTTTTTTTTCGTCGATCGGCAGGTTGCCGGCGCTGCCCGAAGCGCTAGCGCCGCCCGCGGTAAGGCTCGCAGCCGACGCCATCGTTGTCGCGGTCCAGGTGCGGGCCGTATCCCGGATCGCCCAGGCGCACCGGCGCGGCACCGGCGGCACGGGCTTCGGCGCAGTTGGCGAATGCCGCGCCACGTGGCCTGGCGCGGGGCGCGTTCGCATCGGCCAGCTGCGCCTGTTGCCGATCGCGGACAGGGGCGTAGGCCGTGCGTGCAAGCGGCGGGCTGGCCGCAGCGCGATGGCAATGGTAGTCGCCCGTCTTGCGGTTCATATGGCAGCCTTCCGCGTTCAGTCCGCCTCCGTGGGCCAAGGCGCCGCCAGCCGGCGCGAACACGGCCAGCACCGCGATCCAGAGGACGGGTTTACGCAAGGGCTTCGGCAGCAGGGGCAGATCGGGCATCGCTTCCTCTGGTGCGGATCGGTGGAGGGCAAAGCGGCCGGCGCGTGCATAGGGCGCCGGCGCAGCGCGCGCGGCCAACCGGAAGCCGGTTGCCGCATACCAACGAAGTATTGCACCAAAAAAAGAAACCGAAAAGAAATTTCTTTCCCGAACAGGGCTGAAGCCGGGCGGCTGGGAGGACGGGCTGAGCGGCTACAAGGCTTTCACGAAGCGCTTGCGCACCTCGGCGAAGCCATGCCGAAGATAAAAGGCATGCGACCGCGTGCGGTATTCGCTGCTCGACAATTCCATACGGATGCAGCCCCGTCCGCGTGCCAGGCGCTCGGCTGCGTCGAGCAGGGCGGCGCCGACGCCGCTGCCGCGCGCGGCCTCGTCGGTGACCAGGGCCGAGACCAGCGCCCACAGGCCGGCGACGTGCAGCGGGGCGACCAAGTTGACCACGATGAGTCCGACCACGCCCGCTTCGGCTTCGGCCTCCGCCACCAGCACCTGGGCCCGGTCGGCGCCGGGTCCGGCCAGGCGGCTGCGCACCGCGTCGGCCGTGGATGGGTAGCCGAGCTGTCCGAACAGCGCCGCCAGGGCGGGCGCGTCGCCGGGCCGGGCGGCGCGGATCAGGGCGGGCATCAGCGCGTCCCGTCGCGCTCGATCAGGTGGCGCAGGCCGCTGGTGCGGTGGGTACGCCGTCCAATCGCCTCGGCCAGCACCGGGCCGGCCGGCGAGACCAGGGTGAACCGGGCGCTGGCGCGCGTGATGCCGGTGTAGACCAGTTCGCGCGTAAGGATGGCATTCCGGTCTTCCGGCAGCACCAGCACGGTGTGGCGGAACTCCGAACCCTGCGACTTGTGCACCGTCATCGCAAACGCCGTCTCGACGTTGCGCAGGCGGGTGGCCAGTACGCTGCGGACATTGTCGCCTTCCATGAAGTAGACGCGCAGCGAACCCGGGCGCGCCGGATCCATTATCGTCAGGCCAATGTCGCCGTTGAAGACGCGGGTGCCGTAGTCGTTGCGCGTGACCATCACCGGGCGCCCGGCATACCACTCGCCGCCGCGCCGCAACAGCCCGGCCGACTCCAGGCTGCCCTCGATGGCCGTGTTCAGGCCGCCCACGCCCCACTCCCCTTCGCGCACGGCGCACAGGATGCGGAAGGCCTCGAACTGCTGCAGCACCTGGCGCACCCAGTCTTCATGGGCAGCCTCGCCGGGCCCCGCCCGCAGCAGTTCCAGGTAGGGCTGGTAGCCGTTCAGGCCCAGCTCGACCACCTCGTGCTGGCGCGCGTTCTCGATCCAGCGCACGGCCTGCTCTGCGCTGCGCAGGACCGCTTCGGCGCGTGCCGCGTCGCCGTCATTGACGGCCAGCGCCAGCTGGCCGATCGGGCCGCCGAAGCGGCGGCTGTGGCGCAGCATGACGGTCTGCTGGGCCAGCGCGCCGCCGTTGCCGAGGAATTCAGGCGGCAGGTCTTCGCCGCTGGCGCTCCGCACGTAGTCGGCCGTCTCGCAACTGTAGCCGCCGGCCTGGGCGTTGTGGCACAGGTCGCCCAGCACCGCGCCCGCCTCCACCGAGGCCAGCTGGTCCTTGTCGCCGAGCAGTACCAGGGTGGCGCCCGCGGGCAACGCGTCGAGCAGGCTGGCCATCATTTCGAGGTGGACCATCGACGCTTCGTCGACGATCAGGACGTCGACGTCGAGCGGATTGCCGGCATGGTGGGCAAAGGCGCGGCTATCGGGCCGCGCGCCCAGCAGGCTGTGCAGGGTGCGCGCCGGGCCCATGCGCTCGAGCAGCTCCTCCAGCGGCAGCTTGTCGCCGACGCGCCCGGCGAGTTCGGTGAGCGCCTTGTCGATCGACTGCTTCAGGCGCGCGGCGGCCTTGCCGGTCGGCGCGGCCAGCGCAATGCGCTGCTGCGCCGCGTCCGGCGCGGTCGCGAACAGCAGCGCCAGCAGGCGCGCCACCGTATAGGTCTTGCCGGTGCCGGGACCGCCCGTGATGATGGCGACCGAGCCGCGCAGGGCGACCGCGCAGGCCAGCTTCTGCCAGTCCGGTTTTTCGCTGGCGCGCTGGGAGGCGAACAACAGCTCGAGCCATGCGCGCACCGCTTCCGGGTCGACAGGACGCGCCTGGGCGGCGCGCGCGCGGATGCTGGCGGCGACCAGGGTTTCGTCGCGCCAGTAGCGGCGCAGGTAGAGGCGCTCGCCGTCGAACACGAGCGGCTCGCCGTAGTCGAATTCGCCGACCTTCCAGACTTCCTCGCAGGCGTTGAACTGCGCGGCCCAGGCTTTCGCGTTTTTCGGCAGCGCCGCGTCCCGGCTGGCGCTGGCGGCCAGCGCCTGCCACTGTTCCTGGCTCCAGCCGAGCAGCAGGGCCGGGTCGTCGGCCAGGTCGGCCACCTGCAGGCAGCTGTGGCCGTTGCCTTCCAGTTCGGACAGCAAGGTGGCGGCCAGCAGCACGGGCGGCGCCACCGGCCCGAGCGAGGCGACGAAGCGCGCAAAGGCGCCCGACAGGCGGCGCAGTTCGCCGGCTTCGGTCAGGCGGTCGATTTCTTCCCACAGGGCGCCCGGCGATGCATGGGCCGGCCGGATGGCTCGATTGTGCTTCATTGGTCGCCCCATGCGTCACCCGGCGTCAGCAGTCGGTCGAGGCCGTCGAGCAGCTCGATGTCCGGCTCGAGCAGGCAGCAGCCGTGCGTCGAGGTGTTGGCGATCCCGCGCAGGAACAGGAAGATCGCGCCGCCCAGTTGCTGCGCCGGATCGTAGTCCTCGCCCAGCCGGCTCCTGAGCAGGCGGTGCAGGGCCAGCATGTAGATCGCGCCCTGGATGTCGTAGCGGTGCCCGGCCATGCCCTCTTCCATCGCCCGTTTGGTGTAGGCGGCGTCGTTCGGGCCGAGGGCATTCGATTTATAGTCGAGCACCCAGTAGCGGCCCTCGTGCTCGAACACGAGGTCGGCAAACCCCTTGAGCATGCCGTGCAGGACGCGTTCGGGCAGGGTGGGGCGCGCGGCCTTGCCCAGCAGGCGGCGCCGGCACAGGCGGTCGAGCGCGCCCAGGGCCAGGCCCTCGCTCGGGAACCAGAACTCCATCTCCGGCACGGTGTCCGTGATCCGGGACAGGCTCGTGCCCAGCGGCGGCAGCGGCGTGCCGACCACCGCGCGCAGCCAGGCGATGGTGTCCTCGGCGCGGTGGCCCCAGCCGGCGCGTTCGCAGCGCAGCGCCAGGCGCTCGTCGAAGTTCGCGTCGTCGACGATGTGGAAGCCTTCCTGGCCGATCCACTCGAGCTGCTCGTGCAGGAAGTTGCCGGGCACCGAACCGCGCGGGAAGCGGTGCCACGGCGTGTCCTCGGGCCGCCGCGCGGCGGCCTGGCCCGCTTCGTCCTCGAGCAGGGTCTCCTCGGCGGCGCGCATCGGGGTGGCGGCGGGCGTGGCCGTCGTATGGCGGGTGATCGAGGTGAACGACCCGACCGACCAGTTGCGCTCGAAATCGGCGTCGAACGCGGGCGGCTCGACCAGCGCCGGCCGCGTTTCGACCCGGTTGAGCATGGTGCAGCCGTCCAGCGGGTCCAGCGAGTGCAGGGCGATGTGGCCGCAGCCGCCGCGCAGCCGGCCGAGATGCTCGTCCAGGGCCGCGGCCGGCACCGGTGCGCCGCCCGCCAGCAGGTAGCCGAGCGCCGATTCGTGCAGGCGGTTTTCTCCCTTCTTGGCGGCCGCGACCGCGGCCACGCCCAGCCACAGGAAGTGGCGCGCGCGGGTCAGCGCCACGTACAGCAGGCGCAGGTCTTCCTCGATGCGGGCGCGGTCGACCGCCTGCAGCGCCTCGTCCGACAAGGCCAGGTCGATGCGGCGCCCGCCGTCTTCGTGCACGTACTCGAAGAAGGCGCGGTTGCGCTTGTCGGTCTTGCGGGCGGTGACGGCAAACGGCAGGTAGACCAGCGGGTACTCCAGGCCTTTCGATTTATGGACCGTGATGACCTTGACCAGCTCGGCGTCCGATTCGAGGCGCAGCACGCGCTCGTCGCCGCCCTCGCCCAGGCCTTCCACCTGCTCGGCGAACCAGCGGATCAGCGCGCCCTCGCCGTCGAGCTGGCCGCTCGCCTCCTGCAGCAGTTCGGCCAGGTGCAGCAGATTGGTCAGGCGCCGCTCGCCGCCCGTTTCGGCCAGCAGGCGCGCCGGCAGGCCGAGTTCGTGGATGAAGCGGCGCAGCATGGCCAGCACGCCCTGGCGCTGCCAGCACACGTGCAGGGATTTCAACTGCTCGACCCGCTCTTCCCACACGGTTTCGTCGCCCGACAGCCTGGCCAGCTCGCCCAGCGGCAGGCCGGCGGTGCGCGTGGCCAGCGCCGCCCGCGCCAGCGCGCCGTCGAGCGGATTGGCGACCGCGTGCAGCCAGCGCAGCACATCACGCGCCTCCTCGCTCTCGACCACCGAATCCTTGTCGGACAGGTAGACGCTGGCGACGCGGCGCCGCGCCAGCGCCTGGCGCACGGCAGCCGCCTCGCCGCGCGAGCGCACCAGGATCGCGATATCGGCCGGCATCAGGCGCTTGAAGCTGCCCTCTTCCCTGAACCCGACGCGCGGATCGTTCAGCAGCGTGACGATGTGTTCTGCGCAGTGCTGGGCGAAGAACTCGCGGTAGTCGCCGGCCTTCATGTCCTCGCGCTGGGTCGTGCACAGGGCCAGCGCCTGGTAGGGGCCGTCGACGCCGACCAGTTCGGCCTTGTGGCCCTTGGCCGCCACCGGCTCGAAGGGCAGCGGATTGACCTCGCCGCGCCGGAAACGGAAGGCGCCCTGGGCGTGGCCCGGATGGGTGCCGTCGCCTTCGGCGTAGCGGAACAGCTGGTTGACCGCTTCCACCAGCGCGGCGGTCGAACGGTAATTGGTGCCGAGCTGGTAATGGCGGCCCTCGGTCGCGCGGCGCGCGGCCAGGTAGCTGTGGATGTCGGCGCCGCGGAAACCATAGATCGACTGCTTCGGGTCGCCGATCAGGAACAGGCCCTGCTCCGGATCGTTGGCGGCGACGCGGTACAGCAGGTCGAAGATGCGGTACTGGTCGGGCGAGGTGTCCTGGAATTCGTCGATCAGCGCCACCGGGTACTGGGTCACGATACGGCGCCGCAGCGCCTCGCCGTTCGGGCCTTCGAGCGCCTCCTTCAGGCGCGCCAGCATGTCGGCAAAGCCGAACTGGCGGCGCTGCTCCTTGAGTTCGGCCGTGCGGCGCGCGATGTGGCCGGCTGCATGGCGCACCAGCGCGTGCGCGAGCGGATCGATCGCGTCGAGCGCGGCGCGCAGGTCGGCGGTGCAGTCGAAGCAGGCCGGGACGGCGGCCGAAAAATTCTTGCTGAAGGCTTCAAGCAGCCCGTAGGTAGAGAGGCGCTTCCAGGCCGTCTCGTTGAGGTCGGGATGCACTTGCGACGGGTCGAGCGCCCAGGCACGCAGCGCCTCGAACCATTTCGGCACCGAGGCGGCGCGCATCATGTTCCCGTTGAAGCATTTCGGGTTGAGCTGCTGCTGGGCGGCGATCCAGGCTTCCATCTCGTTGGCGCGCTCGTGCCAGCCTTCCTTCAGGCGCGCCAGCTCGGCCTGCTGCGCCTTTTGCACGCGCGCCACCAGGACCGACAGCGGTTCCGGGTCCGGCATGCCGAGGGTGGCGGTGCGCTGCACCAGGTCGCGCACCGAGGCCTTCATCTTGCGCACGTCACCCCAGGTGCCGAGCACCGCGGCCAGGGCTGCGCTGTCGAGCGGATAGACGTGCTGGCGCCAGTAGTCGTGCGCCGCGTCCTCGAACAGCGCGCGCTCGTCGCTGACCAGCTCCTCGTCGAACAGGCTGCCCGAATCGAAAGCGTGCTCGCGCAGCATGCGCTGGCACCAGGCGTCGATGGTGAAGATGGCCGCCTCGTCCATCGTCTCGGCGGCCAGCACCAGCCGGTGCGCCGCCACCTGGCGCTCGCTCTCGAGCGTATAGCCGGCGGCGAGCTGGTCGAGGTAGGGATCGGTTTCGTCGAGTTCGCCGCGGAACCAGGCGGCGGCGTTCACCAGGCGCTCGCGCACCCGGTTCGACAGTTCGCGGGTGGCGGCGCGGGTAAACGTCATCACCAGGATGTCCGACGGCAGCAGGGGCCGCGCAAAGGCGGCCTCTAAGCCGTGGCCCAGCACCAGGCGCAGGTAGAGCGCGGCGATGGTCCAGGTCTTGCCGGTGCCGGCGCTGGCCTCGATCAGGCGCGAGCCGTGCAGCGGGAAGGTCAAGGGATCGAGCAACTGGCTCATGCCGCTACTCCTGCATCGCCTGCAGCGCCTGCATGCGGGGTCAGCGTGACGTAAGCCGCGAGCCAGTCGGCCAGGCCGCCGTACAGCGCGTAGGCCAGGTCAGGCCAATCGCCGCCGGCAGTGAGCGCCGCGAAATCCGGCCACAGGCGCGCCAGGCAGGGTTCGGTCTCCACCTCGCCCGACACTTCGAAGCCGCCGTCGTAAACGGCGCGCGGATCGCCCTCGGCCAGCAGCGCCAGCGCCGTCTTGCAGGCGACGGCCAGCGGCGCGTCGAGGTTGCGGCGCCAGAGCGCGACCAGGTGTGCCAGCGCGGCCTGCGCCGCGGCCGGCTCGAGCGGCGCCATCGTGACCACGGCGTCGCGCGCGACCAGGTAGCCGGTGATGCCGGGAGCCGCGCCGGCATCGGCGGCACCGGCGGCGCTGGCCGCCAGCTGGCGCAGCCAGGGGCCGATCAGCTTGTCGCCGCGCGGCTTGCCCGACTTGTCCATCACCTTCGAGGAAATCTGCATCAGCCAGGCGGTCTGCTGCCCATCCGTGCGCAGGCGGTCGATCCAGTCCTCCAGCACCACTCGTCCGCACTCAGTGCCGGCGCCGGCGTCGAAGTCGAGGCGCACCGCGAGCTTGGGCGCGGCCTGCGGAAAGCGCTGGCCCAGTTTCAGCCAGGCGCTGCGCACCGGCACCAGGCCGTCGACCAGCTGCGCCTGCCACTGGCGCCCGACCAGGCCGATCGGCAGCACCCCTTCGCGCGCCAGGCGTTCGGCGCGGGTGCCGAGGACGGCGCGCACCTCGTCCAGTTCCTCGGCGCTGCCGGCGTCGTCGAGCAGGCTGTCTTCGAGTAAGTAGCGGTCCAGCGCGTCGAGCGCGAACGGTTCCTCGTCCTCGCCGATCACCTCGGCTTCGCCGAACACCACGCCCAGGCGGCGCCGGAAGAAGAAGCGCGCCGGCTGCTTCACGAAGCTGGCCAGCTCCGACAGCTTCAGGCGGAACTCCGGTTCCAGCTCATAGGGAGGCAGCGCGCCGGCGATTGGCGCGCCCTCGTGCGTTGCCCCTGCGCCGTGCGCGACGCGCCATTCGCGCGCATAGGTGCGCAGGCCGCCTTCCTCGAAATAGCGGCGGCTGAAGGGCTGCAGCGCGTGTTCGGTGGTGATGCTCGACAGGTCGAGCTCCCAGCCCGCGCGCAGGTAGTCGCGCAGTTGCGACACCAGCACCGAGGGCGGCTGCTCGCTGTTGTCGCGCACGTTGCGCCCGACCCAGCTGATGTACAGCCTGTCGCGCGCGGCCAGCAAGGCCTCGAGCATCAGGTAGCGGTCGTCGTCGCGCCGCGAGCGGTCGCCGGGACGGCTCATGCCGGGCAGCGCCAGCAGGTCGAAGTCGGCCTGGGGCGCGCGGCGCGGGAAGTCGCCGTCGTTCATGCCGAGCAGGCAGACGGCGCGGAACGGCACGGCGCGCATCGGCATCAGGGTGCAGAAGGTGATCCCGCCGGAGACGAACTGGTGGTTCAGGGTCGGCTGGTCGACCTGGCCGAGCCAGGCTTCGCGCAGCACGCTCAGGGGCACCGGCTCGTCGAAGCCGCCCGCCTCCGTCATCTCGAGCCAGCATTGCAGCGCCTCGTTCAATTGCGCCAGCGTCAGGCGGTCGCCCTCCTCGCGGCCGTCGAAGAAGGCGGCCAGCAGCGCGCGCGCCTGCCTGCCCCACTCCTCGGGCGTGCGCGGCTCGGCCAGGCGCGCGCGCCACTCGAGCAGGCATTCGACCAGCTGCGCCAGCGAGCCGGCCAGCGCGGCGTCCAGGCCGCCCACTTCGGCATACGGCTCGATCTCGCCGAAGCGCGCGCCGGCGCCGCTGGCATAGCCGAGCAGCATGCGGCGCACGCCGAAGATCCAGGCGTTCTGTTCCCCGGCCGCGCCCAGGCCCAGGCCGGTGCGGTGCTCGCGGTCCAGGCCCCAGCGCACGCCGGCGCCGTCGATCCACTGGCCGAGCGTGTGCAGGTCTTCCTCGTTCAGGCCGAAGCGGGCGGCCACGGCCGGCACGTCGAGCAGGTCGCGCACTTCGCTCTGGCGGCAGCGCTGCTGCGGCAGGCGCAGCAGCCACTCGAGGGCGACCAGCAGCGGATTGACGCTGCGGTCGCGCGTGTCGCCGATCTCGAAGGGGATGTAGCGCGGGTCGCTCCTGCGGTGCTGGTCGAACACGGAATGGATCGCGGCCGAGAAGCTGTCGATGTCGGGCACCATCACGACCACGTCGCGCGGACGCAGGCTCGGGTCCGCGGCGAACCACGAGAGCAGCTGGTCGTGCAGGGCCTCCACTTCGCGCTGGGCGCTGTGGGTGATGTGGAATTCGATCGAGCGGTCATCCAGCGCGGGCGGCACATGCGGATGCTCGGACAGCGGCAGCAGGTCGCGCACCGCGGCCTGCACCTGCTGCAGCAGCGTCTCGCCCTCGCCGCTCGAAAACAGGTCGATGCGCAGCTTGGCGCTCCCGGCCGTCTCGGGGCGTCCCTCTTCGTTGTCGAACTCGTCGAGCATGCGCACGAAATCGCGCCCTTGCCGGCCCCAGCTGGCCAGCAGCGGGTGGCTGTGCGCGTGCAGTTCCTCGATCGGCATGCTGGCCAGGTCGACGCCGCCGCGCGCCGGCTGGCGCTTGCGCGCGGCGCGCAGCAGTTCGCGCCCTTCGATGATGTCGCCCCAGTAGAACTGGCAGGGATTCGGCACCGCCAGCAGGACCTGGGTGTGGTGCGAGAGCGCGGCGATCGCCTGCAGGGTCTGGTAAGGCAGCGCCGACATCCCGAACAGCACCACCCGGCGCGGCAGGCGCGCAGCCGGCGCCTCCCCGGCCAGGATCCTGGCGACGAACACTTCGTGGATCGCGGCGCGCCCGGTGCCGCGCTGCATCGGCGGCACGCTTTCGTGCACCGCGCGCCACAGGCGCGCCTGCCACAGCTGGTCGGGTGCGAGCGGCACCGGGTCGCCGTTTGGGCGGCGCAGCTGGTCGCGTCCGATTTCCCAGTCGGTGAGCCAGTCGGCGCGGTAGACCTGGTAGCCGTCGAACAGGTCGGCCAGGCGCTCGGCCAGCTGCAGGCGGCGCTCGGGGCAGCCGTCGCCGAGAAAATGGGTCAGCGGCGCGAACACCGGTTCGCGCAGCAGCGTCGGCAACAGGCGCATCAGGCGCCACGCGAGCGGGTCCTTGTCGAAAGGCGAACGGCTCGGGACCCGTTCGCGCCCCAGCATCGTGCGGTAGGCTTCCCACAGGAAGCGGCCCGGCAGCGCCACCCGCGTCGCCGCGCACACGCCCAGCTCTTGGGCCAGCGCGATCTTGAGCCACTCGGCAAAGCCGTTCGACTGCACCAGGATGGTCTCCTGCTCGAGCGGCCCGAGCGGATGGCGGCGCAGCCAGTCGAACACGGCTTCGCGCAGCATTTCCATCTGGTTGCCATGCAAAATCAGCAGGCCGGGCGTGATCGGGGTAGACATCTGGGAAATATGGTCGGGCAGCTTGGGGGGTGCCACAGGATACTCTTTTTGCGGACGCGGCGAAAGGCGGAGCGTAGACGGGCCGGCCGTTTACTGCCCGTCCGTGGCGCGTGCGCCAAGTTCCGCGGGGACCTGCCGCTCGAGGCGCGCAAAGATGCTGCGCAGCCGCGCGCCCAGTGCCCGCGCCGGGGCAATTGCTCCGAGTTTCTCCTGGCGCTCGAGCGCGTGGCAGGCGTCGGCAAAACCGATCGCCCCGACCGCGCGCGCCGACGACTTGATGCGGTGGGCACAGGCCCCGGCGCGCGCCAGGTCGCCGGCGGCCAGCGCGCTGTCGATCTCGGCCAGCCCTTCGCGCGCGCTGTCGAGGAACATGAAGGCGAACTTGCGCATCTTCGCGCGCTCGTCGCCGAAGGTGGCGGCCAGCACCTGGAGGTCGAGCAAGGGCGCTGCCGCGCCGGGTGCCGCCGGCGCGGCGGGCGCCGCCGCGGCGGGCAAGGCGCCGGCCCGCGCGCGCGCGATGCTGCGCACGATCGCCGCCGCCAGGTGCTCGGGCGCCACCGGTTTCGACAGGAAGTCATCCATGCCCGCGGCCATGCAGCGTTCGCGGTCGACAAGGCCGGCGTTGGCGGTCATGGCGATCACGACCGTGCCCTGCAAGCCGGGGTCGGCGCGGATGCGGCGGGTCGCCTCGAAGCCGTCCATCACCGGCATCTGCACGTCCATCAGCACGCAGTCGAAAGGCTGCTCCTGCAGGCGCTGCAGCGCTTCGGCGCCATCCGCGGCGACCTCCACCGTGGCGCCCGCCGCTGCGAGCAGCTCGCGCCCGACTTGCTGGCTGAACAGGTTGTCCTCCACCAGCAGGATCGCGCGGCCGTCAAGGCGGGCGGCGGCCGGCGCCACGCCACGCGCCGGGCGCGCCGCCGCTTTCCCGCCCTGCCCGAGGCGCGCCGTGAACCAGAAGGTGCTGCCGCGCCCCGGCTGGCTGTCGACGCCGACTTCGCCTCCCATCAGCTCGGCGAGCTGCTTGCTGATCACCAGGCCCAGTCCGGTGCCGCCGTAGCGCCGCGTGGTCGACGGGTCGGCCTGGTGGAAGGGCGTGAACAGCTGCGCCACCTCGGCCGGGTCGATCCCGATGCCGTGGTCCTGCACATCGAAGCGCACCAGGGTTTCGTGGCCCGAGGCGCGCAGCGCGCGGGCGCGGATCGTGATGCTGCCGTGCTCGGAAAACTTGATCGCGTTCCCGAGGAAGTTGAGCAGCACCTGTTCCAGCCGCAGCGGGTCCCCGCGCAGGGGACGGGCCAGCTCGGGCGCGATGTCGAATTCGAGGCGCAGGCCCCGGGCGGCGGCGGCGTCGCCGAGCTGGGTTTCGAGGTTGCCCATCAGGGCGTCGAGGCGAAAGTCGAGCAGTTCCAGTTCCATGTGGCCCGCCTCGATTTTCGAAAAGTCGAGGATGTGGTTGATGATGCCCAGCAGGTGCTGGCCCGAGTGGTGGATTTTTTCCAGGTAGTCGCGCTGGCGCCGGTCGGGCCCCGCCTTGAGCGCCAGGTGGGTCATGCCGATGATGCTGTTCATCGGTGTGCGGATCTCGTGGCTCATGTTCGACAGGAAGTCGCTCTTGGCCTGGTTGGCGGCGTCGGCCCTGGCCTTGAGCTGGTGCAGTTCGGTGACGTCGGTGGCCACGCACAGCACCGCGCCGACATCGCCGTCGAGGCGCACCGGCACCTTGACTTCCCACATCTGGCGCGGCACGGCGCCGGGCAGCACGACCTCGACCTGGCTGGCGCGGCGGGTGCCGTCGAACACGGCGCGCTCGCGCTCCCAGGCGCCGTTGGCGAGGTCGGCCGGCATCACCTCGCGGTCGACCCGCCCGACGACCTGCTCGGCACCGCGCCCCAGCGCCTGCGCCATCTTGGCGTTGACGTAGAGGAAGCGCCGGTCGCGGTCCTTCATGAAGACATAGGCATCGAGGTTGTCGAGCACCGTGTCGAGCAGCGTGCGTTCTTCGATGGCGCCGCGGCGCGACCAGTACAGGGTCAGGAACAGGCTGTAGACGAGCAGCGTGGCGACGAAGCCGGCGGCGAATGCCAGCAGCGGGAAGCGGCGGTCGAGCGGGAGCAGGACCTCGTTCTTGGGCGCGCTGAAATGCGCCTTCCAGAGCGCGCCGCCGAAATCGACCGGCAGCACTGCGGTGAAGCTGTCGTCCGCGTCCTCGTCATCCTGCGCCCGGGTACGCACGGCGCCGTCGCCGTACAGCAGGCGGTCGCCGGGGGCCGGAGCCAGGGTCGGCAGGCCGGCGCCGGCGCCGGCTCGGGTATCGGCTGCGAACAGCGACAGCGCGACCTTCGCCTCGCCCACGCCCGCCAGCGCGCCGTCGACCAGCGCCGGCACCGAGAACGCGATTCCGACGCCGCCGACATAGGCGGCGCGGCGCTCGGCCAGGGTTGCGGGGACGGCGCCGCCGCGATAGACGGGGGCGCGCATCGCCAGCGCCAGGTGCGGCTTGGGCAGCGGGGCCAGCACCGGCTGGCCGGATGCGCTCATGCCGCCGGTGTCGCGCGCGCGCGCCATCGACGCGGCGACCGCCGGGTTGGCCGTGATGTCCAGGCCCAGTTTTCCCGGCAGCGCTTCGGGCGGCTCGATATAGGTCAGCACGTTGTAGCGGGGGCGGCGCCCCGGGGGGCCGATCGCGAAATCCGGATAGCCGCGTGGATCCACGCTGCGGTCGGCGCGCACCTGCGCCTCGAAGGCCTCGCGCCCGCCATCCTCGACCTCGTGGGTGTAGGAGACGGCGTCGATCGCCGGATAGTGGGTGCGCAGGTCGAGCGCGTCCACGTAGCGGTGGAAGGTCAGGCGCGTCACCGGGCGCTCGCTGGCCGCGAACAGCGCCGCCAGCGCGCGCGTGACCTCGGTGTACGAATTGATGGCGTTGGCCAGCTTTTCCTGGGTGGCGCGGGCGCGGTTATCGAAACGCCGCCGCGCTTCCTCTTCGACCGCGCGGCTGGTGGCCATCTGCAGGGCCATGCCCACGAACAGGGCCAGCAACAGGCCGGCGCTCCACAGCACCGGGCGCGTGGTGCGCCGCGCGCCGCCGGCCGCGCCGATGCTGCGGGTGATCGAAAGGCCCATGGTGTCGGTCGTTATGTAGAGTATGCAAGATTGTTGATAATATACGTCATCGAAACGCCACGGTGGCGCTCGGCAGTAGCGAAGAACGGATCGGAACGGATGCGCAAGATGGCGGCAAAGGTAGTCCTTGGATTGGCGGCGCTGGGCGGCGCGCAGGCGCAGGCGCAGACGGCGGCGCCGCCGCAAGACCCCCACCTGTGGCTCGAGGACGTGGGCGGCGAACGGCCCCTGGCCTGGGTCCGGGAGAAGAACGCGCTCGCCGAACGCGAGCTGGGCGGCGCCGCGCACGAGGCCTTGCGCAAGCGCTTGCAGGCCATCCTCGACGCCAAGGAGCGCATTCCCTATGTCAGCCGCCATGGCGACTGGCTGTACAACTTCTGGCGCGACGCACACCACGAACGCGGCATCTGGCGCCGCACCACGCTGGACGAGTACCGCAAGCAAGCGCCGCGCTGGGAAACCGTGCTCGACCTCGACGCGCTGGCGCGCGAGGAGCACGAAAACTGGGTCTGGGCCGGCGCCTCCTGCCTCGAGCCGCGCGGCACGCGCTGCCTGGTATCGCTCTCGCGCGGCGGCGGCGACGCCGACGTGGTGCGCGAGTTCGACCTCGAACAGCGCGCCTTCGTCGCCGGCGGCTTCGCGCTGCCCGAGTCCAAGGGCAGCGCCGGCTGGATCGACCGCGACACCCTGTTCGTCGCCACCGATTTCGGACCCGGCACGATGACCGCGTCCGGCTACCCGCGCCTGGTCAAGGAATGGAAGCGCGGCACGCCCCTGTCGCAGGCGCGCCTCGTGTTCGAGGCCGCTGCCGACGACCTGTCGGCCTCCGCGCACAAGGACATGACGCCGGGCTTCGAGCGCGAATTCGTCACGCGCCAGATCGGCTTTTATAGCAGCGAGCTGTTCCTGCGCGAGACGGGCCAACCCGGCGGCCGCCTGGTGAAGGTGGACAAGCCGGACGACGCCAACGCCTACGCGGTGCGCGACCAGTTGCTGATCGAATTGCGGTCGAACTGGACGGTGGACGGGCGCACCTGGCCGCAGGGCGCGCTGCTGGCCATCGGCTTCGACCGTTTCATGCAGGGCGGGCGCGACTTCGAGCTGCTGTTCGCGCCGAGCGCCACCAGTTCGCTCGACGGCGTGACGGTGGTGCGCGGCGCGATCCTGCTGACCCTGCTCGACAACGTGAAGAACCGGATCGTCGAACTGCGCTTTGATAACGGCAGCTGGCGCCGGCGCGACGTGGCGGCGCCGTCGATCGGCACGCTCGGGGTAGCGGCGCTGGACGAGATCGAGTCCGACCAATACTTCCTGACCGTGACCGACTTCCTGACCCCGACCACGCTGTATCTCGGCACGGCGGGCGTCGACGCGCGCGAGCGCCTGAAGGCGATGCCGGCCTGGTTCGACGCGGCGCCGTACACGGTGTCGCAGCACCACGCGAAATCGAAGGACGGCACGCTGGTCCCCTATTTCGTGGTCATGGACCGGCGCGCCAGGCACGACGGCCGCAACCCGACCGTCCTGTACGGCTACGGCGGCTTCGAGGTGTCGCTCAAGCCTTCCTACAGCGGCATGATCGGCGCCGCCTGGCTCGAACAGGGCGGCGTCTACGTGCTGGCCAACATCCGCGGCGGCGGCGAGTTCGGCCCGCGCTGGCACCAGGCCGCGCTCAAGGAAAACCGGCAAAAGGCCTTCGACGACTTCCTGGCGGTGGCCAAGGACCTGATCCGGCGCAAGATCACCAGTCCGCGCCACCTCGGCATCATGGGCGGCAGCAACGGCGGCCTGCTGGTCGGCGCCGCCCTCACCCAGCGCCCCGACCTGTTCAACGCCGTGGTCAGCCAGGTGCCGCTGCTCGACATGCGGCGCTACCACAAGCTGCTGGCCGGCGCCTCCTGGATGGGAGAATACGGCGACCCGGACATTCCCGAGGAATGGGCGTACATCGGCAAGTACTCGCCCTACCAGAACGTGTTCAAGGACAAGCACTACCCGCGCGTGCTGTTGACCACCTCGACCCGCGACGACCGCGTCCATCCGGGCCACGCGCGCAAGATGGCGGCGCTGATGGAGGAACAGGGCCACGAGGTGCTGTACTGGGAAAACATCGAAGGCGGCCACGCCGGCGCGGCCAACAACACGCAACAGGCGCGCATGTGGGCGCTGACGTATTCCTTCCTGCGCAAGCAGCTGCAATGAAGCGCGCCTCCGCTGACTCCTCTTCTATATAGACAGGCGAAAGGCCAGGCATGACGCCAGAACGCAACAACTTGACCGTCCGTCCGTTCGCCGGCAGCGAGTGGCCGCTGTATCGCAGCCTGCGCCTGCGCTCGCTGGCCGACGCGCCGGCGGCCTTCGGCAGCACGCTGGCGGCGGAACAGGACGGCAAGGACGAGGACTGGGCCTGGCGCCTGGGACTGGCGGCCCGTTCCGGGCGCGACCTGCCGCTGCTGGCCGAAGTCGGCGGTGTCGCCGCAGGGCTGGCCTGGGCCAAGTTCGACGCCAGGGAGCCCCGGCTCGTCAACCTGTTCCAGATGTGGGTCGCGCCCGAATTCCGCGGCCGCGGCGTGGCGGCGGCGCTGCTGGCCGCGGCGCTCGGGTGGGCCCGCGCGCGCCAGGGACGCGCGATGCAGCTGGGCGTGATGGAGGGGAACGAGGCGGCGCGCCGCCTCTACGAGCGCTCGGGCTTTGTCGCGGTCGGCAGGGCCGAGCCGACCAGGCCCGGGGATCCGCGGCTGGAACAGATGATGCGGCTGGCGCTCTAGCCGGGCGCAGGACGGCGCCGGCCGCCTCACCCCGGCAGCGTCAGCTCGCCAGCCTCGTCTCGAACAGGCCCAGCGCCGCGCAGGTCGGCTCGATGTCCACATACAGCGCCACTGCGGTCTCGACCCCGATCACCAGCGGCGGCCCGAGACGCTCGGTGACGACCCCGGCGCGGCGCAGCAGCCGCTCGATGGCGGTGGTGGTCACCGTCACGTAGCGCTCGATGCCGTGTTCGTGCCCGTAACGGATGATCGCGGCGATCGACTCCATCGTGATTTGGGAAAACCCGAAATGGTCGCTGCCGCCGGTCTCGATGGCAAAACGCGACAATTCCCAGATATGTTCGTCGCACGGGGCCGGCTGGCCGTGCAACAGTTGCGAGAACGAATCCTTCAGCATGTACGGGCCTTCGGTCGGCAGCAGGCGCCAGCAGCCGCGCAGGATGCCCTGCCCCGGCTCGCGCATCATCATGTAATGCGGTTCGAGCGCGTCGTAGCCATCGATTTCCATTCCCGATAACACCGGCACTTCCCAGCCCAGGCGGCCTTGGAACACTTTTGCGCGAAGGGTATGCATTTCCCACAGGTCGCGGGATTGGAACTCGCGCCGTGCTGCGATATTGATTTGCAGTGCCATGTCGTTCTCCCTGTATGTTGACGAAAAAAAACTATGCGACAGGCATGAAGCCTCATGCAATTCGGGCAGCAGCGGTACTAGCAAGTTTGCTAGGTGGCTAGGAAGTGACACAGTGGAATACTAAGTTTTTCACCCGTTCAACCAGGAGATCGGCCATGCCTAACGACTACATCAGCGAATCCATGCTTGCCCGCCCGGGCGCCCACACCGCCATGCCGATGCCCGTGCGGGCGCCGCACGTCGACCTGCGGCAGTTCCGCATCAGCAAGCGCGAAAGTCAGGAGAAGTTCTGGGGCCGTTTCGGCGTCACCCAATCGAGCGGCAGCCGCTTCGAGACGGGGCTGGCGATCCCGGCGCCGGTGGCGATCCTGTTGAAGCTCTACGTCAACGGCAAGCTCAACGATGGCGATCTTCAGGGATAAGCAGGCCCAGCGCGATTGCCTTGACCACAGCCTGCTGACGTGTGTTGACGTTGAACTTCTGACGCACGTTAGCCAGGTGGAAATTCACGGTCGCTTCTGAACAGCGGGTGATCATCGAGATCTCCCACGAGGACTTGCCGGCCATGACCCACTGGAGCACTTCCAGCTCGCGCCGGGTCAGGCGCGGCACCGGGTCGGCCCCGGCTTGCTCGAGGAAGCGCACCGACGATGCGAACGCATAGTCCCGCACCAGCGTGAGCATTGGCATGACGTGTGCCACATCCCGGCGGAATTCCGACCCTGCCGAGCCGTCCGAGGCAAAACTCAGGACGCCGAACTCCGCGTTGGGCCCGTGGATCGGCAGGGTCACGCCGGTCCGGATGCCGTGCGCGCACGCTTCCTCGTATAGCGCATGCCCCTGGGGCGTACCGAACAGCTCAGGCTCCCAGATCACCGGCACGGTACTCGTCAGGCAGTGGCTCACCGTCGGGTCGACATAGGCCAGGCGCTCGGCGTCGTAACGTTCGCGCCATTCAGGGGAGTAATTGCTCTGTAAGAAGGCACGTTCGAACTGTTCGTGACGCGTATGCACCACACCAAGCAGCACCTGCTCGAAACCCAGCGTACGCGCAATTGCCAGAAGCGCCTGTTGCCAGGCCTCCGTGTTCTTTGCTTCCAAAAGCTGCACCAGCTGTGCAGTTTCAATCATGGCGCTCGCCCGCGGGTGTGAAAAATGAGTTGGCTATGCTAGTTCAAAAATGCCCGTAAAGAATGCATCCTAGCAAGTTTAACAATGTTCATGAATTTTTAGTCAGATATTTTGTAGTTGTTGCACAACGACGATCTAGGGTGCATAAAGCAATCGTGCGCACTGGAAATCACTTTTCAGCTACCCTCCTGCGCTCGATCCTGAACATTCCCTAAATGCAAGTTTTATTCTGGCGGTAGAGCTTGACTTGATGTCGCACAAGAGTAACCTTTCATACTTTCCGCTTAACAGTTTCTCCGGAGCGAGACACACGCCTGTCTGCGCCGAAAAGAACGCCGTCTTACTTTCCAAAACAAGGATTACACGTCGATGAACACAATGACCGACATGGCCGAACAGCTGGACGTCAAGCTCCTGCTCGCAACGCTGATGGCCCTCAAGAAGGGCGACTTCTCGGTACGCATGCCTTCCGACTGGACCGGCGTGTCGGGCAAGATCGCCGACACCCTGAACGATATCATCGAGACCAAATCGAAGATGGTGGAAGCGGTGACCGAAGTGTCGCGCGTCGTTGGCCGCGAGGGCCACCTGACCCAGCGCGCCGACGTGCCGGGCGTGGTCGGCGGCTGGAGCACCATCATCAGCTCGGTCAACACCCTGATCGACGACCTGGTGCGTCCGACCACCGAGATGGCGCGCGTCATCGGCGCCGTGGCCAAGGGCGACCTGTCGCAGACGATGGCGCTGGAAGTCGACGGGCATCCGCTGAAGGGCCAGTACCTGCGCGCGGCAACGACCGCGAACACGATGGTGGAACAGCTGTCGTCGTTCTCCTCCGAAGTGACGCGCGTGGCGCGCGAGGTCGGCACCGAGGGCAAGCTCGGCGGCCAGGCGCAGGTGAAAGGCGTGGCCGGTACCTGGAAGGACTTGACCGACTCGGTGAACTCGATGGCGGGTAACCTGACTTCGCAGGTGCGTAACATCGCGGAAGTGACCACCGCCGTGGCGAACGGCGACTTGTCGAAGAAGATTACGGTCGACGTGCGCGGCGAGATCCTGCAGCTGAAGGACACGATTAACGTCATGGTGGACCAGCTGCGTTCCTTCGCATCCGAAGTGACGCGCGTGGCGCGCGAGGTCGGTACCGAGGGCAAGCTGGGCGGCCAGGCCTACGTGCCGGGCGTGGGCGGCACCTGGAAGGACTTGACCGACAACGTGAACTTCATGGCCTCGAACCTGACGGGCCAGGTGCGTAACATCGCGACCGTGACGACCGCGGTGGCGAACGGCGACCTGTCGAAGAAGATCACGGTGGACGTCAAGGGCGAGATTTTAGAGCTGAAGAACACGATTAACGTCATGGTCGACCAGCTGTCCTCGTTCTCCTCCGAGGTGACCCGCGTCGCCCGCGAGGTGGGTACCGAGGGCAAGCTCGGCGGCCAGGCGCAGGTGAAGGGCGTGGCCGGTACCTGGAAGGACTTGACCGACTCGGTGAACTCGATGGCGGGTAACCTGACCGGCCAGGTGCGTAACATCGCGGACGTGACCACCGCCGTGGCGAACGGCGACTTGTCCAAGAAGATCACGGTGGACGTGAAGGGCGAGATTCTCGAGCTGAAGAACACGATCAACGTCATGGTCGACCAGCTGAACTCCTTCGCATCCGAGGTGACCCGCGTCGCGCGCGAGGTCGGTACCGAGGGCCGCCTGGGCGGCCAGGCCAACGTGCCTGGCGTTGCGGGCACCTGGAAGGACTTGACCGACGGCGTGAACTCGATGGCGGGTAACCTGACCGGCCAGGTGCGTAACATCGCGGACGTGACCACCGCCGTGGCGAACGGCGACCTCTCCAAGAAGATTACGGTGGACGTCAAGGGCGAGATTCTCGAACTGAAGAACACGATTAACGTCATGGTCGACCAGTTGTCCTCCTTCGCATCCGAGGTGACGCGCGTGGCGCGCGAGGTCGGTACCGAGGGCAAGCTGGGCGGCCAGGCCTACGTGCCGGGCGTGGGCGGCACCTGGAAGGACTTGACCGACAACGTGAACTTCATGGCCTCGAACCTGACGGGCCAGGTGCGTAACATCGCGGCGGTGACGACCGCGGTGGCGCGCGGCGACTTGTCCAAGAAGATCACGGTGGACGTGAAGGGCGAGATTCTCGAGCTGAAGGACACGATCAACGTCATGGTGGACCAGCTGTCCTCGTTCGCCTCCGAAGTGACGCGAGTCGCCCGCGAGGTGGGCACGGAAGGCAAGCTCGGCGGCCAGGCAAACGTGTCGGGTGTCGCAGGTACCTGGAAGGACTTGACGGAAAACGTCAACCAGCTGGCGGCGAACCTGACCAACCAGATGCGCGCGATTGGCGAAGTGGCGACCGCGGTGACCCGCGGCGACTTGTCGCGTTCGATCCAGGTCGAAGCGCGCGGCGAGGTGTCCTACCTGAAGGACAACATCAACGAGATGATTCGTAACCTGAAGGAGACCACGCAGAAGAACGCGCAGCAGGACTGGCTGAAGACCAACCTGGCGCGCTTCACGCGCCTGCTCCAGGGCCAGCGCGACCTGGGCGCGGTGACCAAGCTGATCCTGTCCGAGCTGGCGCCGCTGGTCTCGGCCCACCACGGCGTGTTCTACATGATGGATTCGCAGGAAGCCGATGCGCGCCTGCGGATGATCGCATCCTACGGCTATCGTTCCAGCCGCAAGCTGCCGACCTCCTTCCTGCCGGGCGAAGGCCTGGTGGGCCAGTGCGCGGTCGAGAAGAACCGCATCTGGCTGACCGACGTGCCGCGCGACTACATCGTGGTCTCCTCGGGCCTGGGTTCGGCGCCGCCGAACAACATCGTGGTGCTGCCGATCCTGTTCGAGCAGCAGGTCAAGGCCGTCATCGAGATCGCCTCGCTCGACCGCTTCACCGAAACCCACCTGTCCTTCCTCGACCAGCTGATGGAATCGATCGGCGTCGTCCTGAACACCATCGAGGCGAACAGCCGTACCGAGTCGCTGCTGACCCAGTCGCAATCGCTGGCGCAGGAGCTGCAGCAGACCAACCAGGAGCTGGCGGAAAAGGCGCGCCTGCTGTCCGAGCAGAACATCGAGGTGGAACGCAAGAACCGCGAAGTGGAACAGGCCAAGCTGGCGCTGGAAGAAAAGGCGACCCAGCTGGCCCTGTCCTCGAAGTACAAGTCCGAGTTCCTGGCGAATATGTCGCACGAACTGAGGACGCCCTTGAATTCGCTGCTGATCCTGGCGCAGCAGCTCTCGGATAACCCCGAGGGCAACCTGTCCGGTAAACAGGTGGAATTCGCCAAGACCATCCATGGCTCCGGTTCCGACCTGCTGACCCTGATTAACGACATTCTCGACCTGTCCAAGATCGAATCCGGTACCGTCACCCTGGACGTCTCGGAATACCGCTTCGCGAACCTGCGCAACTACGTCGACCGCACCTTCCGCCACATGGCCGAAGCCAAGCACCTCGGCTTCAAGGTCGACCTGGCGGACAACCTGCCGACCGCGGTGATGACGGACACGACGCGCCTGCAGCAGGTCCTCAAGAACCTGCTGTCGAACGCCTTCAAGTTCACCAGCCACGGCCAGGTCGCGCTCAACATCAGCCTGGTGACCAGCGGCTGGACTGCCGACCACCCTTACCTGCTGCATGCGGACGCGGTGCTGGCGTTCTCGGTCAGCGACACCGGCGTCGGCATCCCGTCCGACAAGCTGCAGCTGATCTTCGAGGCCTTCCAGCAGGCCGACGGCTCGACCGCCCGCAAGTACGGCGGCACGGGCCTGGGCCTGTCGATTTCACGCGAACTGGCGCGCCTGCTGGGCGGCGAAATCCGCGTCGAATCGACCGTCAACGTCGGCTCCACGTTCACCCTGTACCTGCCGTACAACCGCGCCGGCTTCATCAACTACGAAGCGACGCGCCAGCCGCAGCCGGCACGCCTGGTCGCGCCGAGCGCGGCCCCGGTCTCCGCGCCGGTGGTCTACACGGCCTCCCAGCCCGACGAGAGCGGCGTGGCCACCATCGAAGTGCAGGCGCCGAACAACGGCGGCCTGGTGGAATACGCCTCGATGCTGGACGACCGCAGCCTGATCGCGCCGGGCGACCCCTCGGTGCTGATCGTGGAAGACGACGACCGCTTCGCCAAGACCGTGCTCGAATTCGCCCGCGAGAAGAACTTCAAGGGCATCGTCACCCACCGCGGCGACTCGGCACTGTCGCTGGCGCGCGATTACCTGCCGTCCGCGATCCTGCTCGACATCGACCTGCCCGACATCGACGGCTTCACGGTGCTCGACCGCCTGAAACGCGACCCGAGCACCCGCCACATCCCGGTGCACGTGGTCTCGGCGCTGCGCGAGCGCGAGCGCGCGCTGCGCCAGGGCGCGATCTCGTTCATCAGCAAACCGGTCGACCGCGACGCGCTGACCGAAGAGTTCACCCGCATCCAGAAATTCCTGGTCGGCGGCAAGCGCTCGCTGCTGGTGGTCGAGGACGACATGGCCCAGCGCGAGTCGATCGTGGCCCTGATCGGCGACAGCGACCTGAACATGGTGACCGTGGAAACCGGCCAGGCAGCCCTCGAGGCGCTGGGCAGCCAGCACTTCGACTGCATGGTGCTGGACCTGACCCTGCCCGACATTTCCGGCTTCGACCTGCTCGACCAGATCGGGAAGCAGCCGGCGCTGCGCGACCTGCCGATCGTGATCTATACCGCGCAGGAACTGAACCGCAAGGAAGTGACGAAACTCAAGCGCTACGCCAAGACCATCGTCATCAAGGACGCGCGCTCGCCCGAGCGCCTGCTCGACGAGACGGCGCTGTTCCTGCACCGCTCGCACGCCTCGCTGCCTGAACTGCAGCGCAAGATGCTGGAAGAGATCCACGCGCTCGACGGCGGCCTGGCGGGACGCAAGGTGCTGATCGTCGACGACGACCTGCGCAACATCTTCGCCCTGTCGTCGCTGCTGGAGCGCCAGCAGATGCAGGTGCTGTTCGCCGAGAACGGCCGTGACGGCATCGAGGTGCTGGAGAAGGACCCGAGCATCGAGATCGTCCTGATGGACATCATGATGCCGGAGATGGACGGCTACGACACGATGCGGGCGATCCGCCGCATTCCGAAGTTCAAGTCGCTGCCGATCATCACCCTGACCGCGAAAGCGATGAAGGGCGACCGCGACAAGTGCATCGCCGCCGGCGCTTCCGACTACATCACCAAGCCGGTCGATGTGGCCCAGCTGCTGTCGCTGATGCGAGTGTGGCTGCATTGACCGCCTTTGCCGCCCTTGCCCAGTTGGGTCCTGCGCCGCTGGCCGTCGAGGAGCTGGAAATCGACCTGTTGCTGGAAGCCTTGTTCCAGCGCCACGGCTACGATTTCCGCGACTACGACCGCCAGACGGTGCGGCGAAAACTGCTCGCGGTGATGGAGGCGCGCGCGCTCAAGACGGTATCGGCCCTGCAGGAGCGGGTGCTGCACGAGCCGGGCGTCGCCTCGAGCCTGTTGCGCGCCCTGAGCGTGGCCCCGGGCGCGCTGTTCGACGACCCGGCCTGCGCGCGCGCCGCGCGCCAGGTGCTGGGCGCGAACCTGCGTTCGGCAGCGGTGCCGAAAGTGTGGCTGCCCGAATGCGCGGGCGTGGGCGAAGCCTGGACCCTCGCCATCCTGCTGCATGAGGAAGGCCTGCTGGCCCGCACCGAGATCTTCGCCACCCTCGCCAACGAGGAGCTGCTGGCCGAGGTGCGCGATGCGAGCATCGATGCCGCCGACCTGCCGGCGCTCCAGGAACGCTACCTGCAGGCCGGCGGCAGCGGCGCCCTGCCCGACTATTTCGAGCTGCGCGCGGGCCGCGCCGTGCTGCTGCCGCGCCTGCGCGCGCGCATCACCTGGGCCGGCTACAACCTGGTGACGGACGCCTCCTTCAACGAGTTCCAGGCCATCGTCTGCTGCCGCGCCCTGGCCGACTTCGGCCCGATGCTGCGCCAGCGCGCGCTGCGCCTGTTCCACGACAGCCTGTCGCGCTTCGGCGTGCTCGGGATCGATCGCGAACTGGCGCCCGGGGACGCGCATGCAACGGCCTACCAGCCGCTGCTGGGGCCCTTGCCGTGGTATCGGCGAGTGGGGTGATGACGGAGGGCGGCCTTGGCCGCCCTTTTTTTCAGACCCGGCGTAGGGTGGTCGGCTACACCTGCAGCAGGTGAGCATTCGCGGCCGGTGCGCCGCCCACGCGTCCAAATCACGCATGAATACCTGCGTGGCTGTGCGCCCGCTGGTTGAACGCGTGGGCGGCATCCCGGCCGCGCGTGCTCATCGGTTACAGGTGTAGCCGCCCACCCTACGTTAGCACCGCGCGCTTATTTCGACCCCACCGCGCTCGGACGCTCCGCGATCTGGTCGCGCCAGGCCTGCAGGTTCGCCATCCCCTCCTCGCCCGGCCGGAACTTCAGCAGGCCGCGTCCGAACTCGAGGGCGCAGAAAGCGGTGATGTCGGCGATCGTAAAACGCTCGCCGGCGACATACGGCTGGCGCCCCAGCACCTGGTCGAGCCAGCGCGCGGTGATGCGCATCTTGTCGGCCTGGGCCGCGCCGTAGTCCTTGAACTGGGGCTGCTCCAGCGGCGCCAGCGCCGGGTGCGAGTGGCGCGCGCTGTGCGCGGTCTCGAGCAGCAGGTGCAGTTCCATGCGGCGGTCGGCCATCTCGATGAAGGCGCGCTCCTCGAAGTCCACGCCCATCAGGTTCGGCTCGGGATACACGCCCTCGAGCCAGGTGCAGATTGCCCGCGTTTCGCTGAGCACGCGGCCGTCGTCCAGTTCGAGCGCGGGCACCCGCCCCAGCGGATTCTTGGCGAGGAAACTCTCGCTGCGCTGCTCGCCCTTGAGGATGTCGATCGTGACGGTGTCTATGCCGGTGATGCCTTTTTCGAGGATGAACATGCTGACCCGGCGCGGGTTCGGCGCGTGCGGGCTGAGGTACAGTTTCATGGCGCTCCTTCAGGTAGTTGTTTGCCCGACAATCATAGCCGATCCGGCCCGGGGCGCGGCCTCCGGCTGGCGCACGCGCATCCAGTCGTCCAGCAGCGCGGCACTGCCGGGCGGCACATGCAGCCCGAGCTTGGTGCGGCGCCACAGGATGTCGGTCGCACTGGCCGCCCATTCATGGGTCATCAGGTAGGCGATCTCGGCCTGGTAGAGGCCGGGCAGCACTTCCGGCCCGAGGTCGGCCAGGCTGCTGCAATGCGCGAGCAGCGTATCGATGCGGGTGCCGTAGGCGCGCCCATAGCGCGCGACCAGGCGTGCCGGCAGCCAGGGGTAGCGCGCCGCCTGGCGCGCGCTCCAGGCGTCGAACTCCAGCACGCCGCGCTGTCCCGGCTCGACGCCGAACAGGTCGCCGCCGGGCAGGCAGGCGTTCGCGGTCCAGGCCGGCGCGGCGTGGCCGAGCGCCGCGGCGATGCGGTCGACGGCGTCCTCGGCCAGCTTGCGGCTGGTGGTGATCTTGCCGCCGAAAACGGACAGCAGCGGCGCGCCCGCCCCGTCCCCGGCCTTGTCCCATTCGAGCCGGTAGTCGCGCGTGGCGGCCGAAGCGCTGGCTGCCGCATCCTCGACCAGCGGGCGCACGCCGGAATAGCTCCAGACCACGTCGGCAGGCGTGATGCGCTGCGCGAAATAACGGTTGGCGAGCTGGCACAGGTAGGCGGTTTCCTCGGCACTGATCGTTACCCGGTCGAGGTCGCCCCGATAATCGATGTCGGTGGTGCCGATCAGGGTGAACGCCCCCTCGTAGGGCAGCGCGAACACGACCCGCCCGTCGGGGTGCTGGAAGAGGTAGGCATGCGGATGATCGAACAGGCGCGGCACGACGATGTGGCTGCCCTTGATCAGGCGCAGCGCGCCCGCGTCCGGCGCCCTGGTCGCGCCCTGCAGGAAGCGCGCGGCCCAGGGCCCGGCGGCATTCACCAGCAGGCGCGCCGTCACGCGCAGGCGCCGGGCGCCGTCGACGCCGCCCTCGACGCAGCGCTCAATCGTTGCGCTCCAGCCGCCGGGGTAACGCTGCGGCGGCGCGCAGCGCGACCGCGTCAGGATGGTCGCGCCGCGTTCCTGGGCGTCGAGGGCGTTGAGCACGACCAGGCGCGCATCGTCGACCCAGCCGTCGGAATACATGAAGCCGCGCGTAAAGCGCGGCTGCAGCGGGGCGCCGGCCGGGTGGCTGCGCAGGTTCAGCGCATGCGAGCCGGGCAGGAACTCGCGGCGCGCCAGCCGGTCGTAGAGGAACAGCCCGAGGCGGATCAGCCAGGCCGGCCGCGCCCCCGGCCCGCGGCCGCGCTCGTGCGGCATCACGAAGCGCAGCGGGCGCATGATGTGGGGCGCGCTGCGCAGCAGGATTTCGCGCTCGAGCAAGGCCTTGCGCACCAGGCCGAATTCGTAATGCTCGAGGTAGCGCAGCCCACCGTGGACCAGTTTGCTCGACGCCGACGAGGTATGCTCGGCCAGGTCGTCTTTTTCGCACAGCACCACGCGCAGGCCGCGGCCGGCGGCATCGCGCGCGATCGCCGCGCCATTGATGCCGCCGCCGACGATCAGCACGTCGCAATCGAACCGCTTCACCGCTTCGCCCACGGCCTTCTCCCGAAGAATCGCAATCGATCCAGTGTATTGGCGACTCCCTGCGATCATGTTCGCATAGATCAAGGCGTTCCGGTCCGCCGCGCCCTTTCCCGGGTCGCTCCGGTGCGCACTCCGGTGCGCGCTCCGATTCGGCCGCTGCCGCCGGCACCCTGCGCTCCCGGTGTGTAAAATCGCGGCATGACCCCAACACTGAATGCCAGCTGATGCTGCAGCAACGCGCCTGGGTGCGCATGCCGTCGGGTAAACGGCTCGACCTGCTCAATCCGACTCCGTTCGACTGGGACGACGCCGACCTCGCGCTCGGCCTGGCCCGTACTTACCGCTGGGGCGGCCACTCGGCATGGCCGCTGCCGCTGTCCGTGGCCCAGCATTCGATCACGGTCATGCTGCTGCGGCGCGCCGAGCTCAAGGGCCAGGCCGATCCCCTGATCGAGCTGCGCGAACTGCTGCACGACGCCGAGGAAGGCCTGCTCGGCTTCGATGCCCTGTCCGTCATCAAGCCCTTCCTCGGCGAGGGTTTCCGCGCCCTCACCAGGCGCCTCGAGCACGTGGTCTTCCTGCGCTATGGCCTGCCGTCCTGGACGACGGCCGAGCACGCGCGCCACAAGCGCGCCGACCGCCTGGCCGCGGCCAGCGAAGCGGTGCATGTGGCGGGCTGGTCGCGCGAGGAAGTCAGGCGCACCCTCAAAATCCAGGCCGCCGTGCTGCGCGACGATCCCCTGGTCGGCGTCTACGGCGGCCAGCCCTGGGAGCCCTGGCCGCCGGGGCTGGCCTGCGAGCGCTTCCTCGCCGAACTCGAGCGCCTCACCAAGCTGGTCGGGGAAGGCCATGGCGCGCCCTGAACTCGCGCGCGCCGCGCAGCTGCTGGACCAGGCCGGCGCACTGCTGGTCTGCGCCGGCGCCGGCATGGGCGTCGACTCGGGCCTGCCCGATTTTCGCGGCACCCAGGGCTTCTGGAAAGCCTACCCGGCCCTGGCGCAGGCGGGCATCGCCTTCCAGGAAATCGCCAACCCGGCCGGCTTTCGCAGCGATCCGCTGCTGGCCTGGGGCTTTTACGGCCACCGGCTCGCGCTCTACCGGGCCACGCTCCCGCACCCGGGTTTCGCCGTCCTGCGCAGCCTCGCCGAACGCGTGGCCGGCGGCGCCTTCGTCTTCACGAGCAATGTCGACGGCCAGTTCCAGCGCGCCGGCTTTACGCAAGAGCAGGTGGTGGAATGCCACGGTTCGATCCACCACCTGCAATGCACCCTGCCCTGCTCGAACGCGACCTGGCCGGCCGACGGCTTCGAGCCCGAGGTCGACGTGCAGGCCTGCCGCCTGCTTTCGCCCGCGCCGCGCTGCCCGCATTGCGGGGCGCTGGCGCGTCCGAACATCCTGATGTTCAACGACAGCGCCTGGATCGCCGAGCGCGCCGAGGCGCAGTTCGAGCGGCTGCGGGCCTGGCGCGCAGGGGTCGAGCGGCTGGTCGTCATCGAACTCGGCGCCGGGCTGGCGATCCCGTCGGTACGCCGCATGAGCGAGGCGCAAGGGGTGCCGCTCATCCGCATCAACCCGCGCGACGCCCAGCTGGACGGACATCCGGGCGTTGCAATTTCGCTCACGGCGGGTGAGGCGCTGACGGCGCTGTCGAGCTTGATCAATCGCAAACACTAGAGCTTAAGCCATTGATTTTATTGGTTTTCGTTCGATATCCACAAGAAATGTGGATAACTATGTGGACAAGCGCCACTTGACAAGCCGCAAGGGCAGTAGTGATGCGGGTTTCAACAAAATGCCCATTCTGAAGGCAAAAACGAAGCCCTTATAAATCAAGGACTTGCACACGCATATCTGGCGCATGCGAACTCAGCATCAGCAAATTCCTACAAAGTCCTACAACGGGGGATAAGTCCCCAGCCGAAACTGTACCGAGTTCATTTCCACGCACTGCGCGCCCGGTCACGCACCAGCATCCTGACGCTCTCGGGCATCGGCTTCTTCGACTGCGCCGTCTCCGCGTCGAGCCACACGCATTCCTCGAACTGCTTGAGCATGGCCGGCGTGACGAACCGGGTGCGCGCCGCGTAGACGTGGCGGTCGCCCATCTGGGCCTGCTGCTTGATGAAGAAACGGTTCGGCACTACCAGGTGCAGGTGCTCTTTTGCGCGCGTCATGGCCACGTAGAGCAGGCGCCGCTCTTCCTCGATGTCCTCGGCGCTGCCGGTGCTCATGTCCGAGGGGATGCAGCCGTCGACGACGTTCAGCACGTGCACCGATTTCCACTCTTGTCCCTTGGACGAATGGATGGTCGACAGGATCAGGTAATCCTCGTCGAGCAGCGGCGGGCCGGCGCGGTCGCTGGTGGCCTCGGGCGGGTCGAGCGTGATTTCGGCGAGGAAGGTTTCGCGGCTGCCGTGGCCGCCTGCCAGCTGCGCCAGCTGCTCCACGTCCGCCGCACGCACCTGGGCGTCGTCGTGCAGGCGCTCGAGGTGCGGCAGGTACCAGTTCTTGACCAGCTCGATGTCGGCCGGCCAGCGCAGGCCGGGCGTGCGCAAGCGCCGGTACAGGACCACGAAGGCGTCCCAGTCGGCGCGGCTGCGGGCAGGCGGTTCGAAGGCCTCGACCGCGCTCAGCGCCTCGGGCGCCTCGGCCACCGCGTCCAGCAGGCGCGTCGCCGTGGCCGGACCGATGCCGGGGATCAGCTGGGCCACCCGGAAGCCCGCCATGCGGCCGTTCGGGTTCTGGGCGAAACGCAGCACGGCCAGCACATCCTTGATGTGCGACGCTTCCAGGAATTTCAGGCCGCCGAACTTGACGAAGGGGATATTCCGTCGCATGAGCTCGAGTTCGAGCGCGGCGCTGTGGCTGGCGGCGCGAAACAGCACCGCCTGCTGGGTCAGTTTGATGCCGGCTTCGCGGTGTTCGAGGATGCGCCTGCACACCCAGCGCGCCTGCTCCGCCTCGTCCGGGATCAGCACCAGCTGCGGCAGGCCGCCGGCCGCCTTGTCGGTCCAGAGCGTCTTGGCGTGGCGCTCGACGCTTGCTGCGATCACGGCGTTCGAGGCGTCGAGGATGGGCTGGGTCGAACGGTAATTCCGGTCGAGCGTGACGACCTCGGCCGGCTGCGAGAACTGCCCGGGGAAATCGAGGATGTTGCGCACCGTGGCGCCGCGGAACGAATAGATCGACTGGGCGTCGTCGCCGACCACCATCACGCCCCGGCCATCGGGCTTCATGCCGGTGATGATCGCCGCCTGCAGGCGATTCGTGTCCTGGTATTCGTCGACCAGCACGTGATCGAAGCGCGCGCCGATTTCCGGCCCCAGCTCCGGATCGGCGGCCATCTCGGCCCAGAACAGCAGCAGGTCGTCATAGTCGAGCACGTTCTGCTCCTGCTTGGCGTCGACATAGGCGCCGAACAGGCGTTTGAGCTCGGCTTCCCACTCGCCGCACCAGGGGAAGGTGCTCTGCAGCACCTGGTCGAGCGGCTCGCGCGAATTGACCACGCGCGAATAGATAGCCAGGCAGGTGCCCTTCAGCGGAAAGCGCTTTTGGGTGTTTGTTGCGCCGATCTCGTGGCGCACCATGCCCATCAGGTCCTCGGAGTCGCCGCGGTCGTGGATGGTGAAGGATTCGTCCAGGCCTATGCGCCCCGCATACTCGCGCAACAGGCGGGCGCCGAGGCTGTGGAAGGTGCCGGCCCAGGGCAGCGAGGACATCACCTGGGTCTGGCTCCCCGCGCGGTGCAGCACGCGGTGCAGCACGTTGGAGGCGCGCTGGGTCATCTCGTTGGCGGCACGCCGCGAGAAGGTCAGCAGCAACAGGCGCTGCGGGTCGGCTCCGGCCAGAATCAGCCGCGCGACCCGGTGCGCGAGGGTATTCGTCTTGCCCGAGCCGGCGCCGGCCACCACCAGCAAGGGACGGGGCGCGGCCGTGTCCAGGTCGTGTTCGACCGCCCTGCGCTGCTCGGGATTGAGGCCGGCGAACGGATCGTCGGATACAGGCGCAGAGGCGTGAGCAGATGCGGGAGCAGATGCAGAGGCGGGTGTGGAGGCGGAAACGGCGGCGGCAGCGGACATGGGTGGATCGTGTTGGAGGACAGCGCAACTGTACATTTGTCCAGTGCCGGCTAGCAAGCAGATTTTGCAATCCCGAGCGGCGGCCGTGACGGCCAAACCATGCCCCATGCTTGAGTCAAGCTCAGGTAACACACGACGCTAGTCGGCTAAGTCGCCGGAAACAAAGCAGTTTTTCGGATATCCACAAAGTCTGTGAATAACTTTGTGGAAAAGGTGGGGCTTGACATGCCGCAAACCCGTCAGGATGCGGCTTTCAACAAACTGCCCGTTCCACGGGCAGCGCCCAAACTACGGCAAATCAAGGACTTGCATGCAGTTGTGCGGAGGGAGCGCGGTCTCGTGCTTTATTAAAAAAAAGCAATTTTTGTGTATAACAGCACTTGTTCGAGCGCCACAAAAATGCCAGATTTATATCGCAATGAGTAGATTGGAGGAAACTTTAACCGGTCGACCTGCGCTGGTCGGGTTCGAGCAGCACACGCTCGATGACATCGGTGGCAATGTCGCGGGTCCGCAGGTATTCGAAGGCAGACATCATGTTGCTGCTGACCAGTACGGCGAGGCCGGCGTCGACGATTGCGCGCTGGCGCAGGTCGTGGCGGGCTTCTCCGCTGGCGTCGGCACGGGTGCCGGGAACCGCGACTGCGGCAACTGCACTGACCGTCATCGTGACCTCCCTTTCTGTGTGGAAGCATTGGGTTGCCATTGAGTATCGATCAATCGCTCGCAAAGTCAATGTCAAGTTCCTATCGAAAACATCAAAAGTTGTACAGACGACCGCACGGCAACCGGTGCGCCGCCGCGCCGGCGCCCGGCCTAGAATGGCCGCGTAGTCCCTTCCGGGCCGATCCGGCCTCCAACGCACCTGCGAGGAACCCATGGCAACCACTCCCGAACCCGACCTCAACCCCGGCGACGAAGCCGCTCCCGGCACGCCCGGCGCCGGCGAAGACGTATGCGAAGCCTGCGCCGGCAGCGGCAAGCTCGCCGACGGCAGATCCTGCCCCCAATGCGGCGGCAGCGGACGCGTCATGCGGGGGATCGGCGGCGGCTGATTGCAAGACAGGCCGGGCGGGCGCGATAATTGCGGGATGAGCTCCCCTCCTCCCGAATCGACGTCCGCCGCAGCATCCCCGGCATCCGCGCCCGGCCACCCGCATCCGGCTTCCCTGTTCGACCTGTTCCTCGCCTTTACGGTGCTCGCCCTGCAGGGTTTCGGCGGCGTGCTGGCCGTCGTCCAGCGCGAACTGGTCGACCGCAAGCGCTGGCTGACCCAGGAAGAATTCATCGAGGACTGGGCGGTGGCGCAGATCATGCCGGGGCCGAACGTCGTCAACATCTCGATGATGATCGGCGCGCGCTACTTCGGCCTGCCCGGCGCCCTGGCGGCCGTGGCCGGCATGCTGGCCATCCCGCTGCTCGTGGTGCTGCTGCTCGCCACGCTCCACGCCCGCTTCGTCGACAACCCGCAGGTGGCCGGCGCCCTGCGCGGCATGGCCGCCGTGTCGGCGGGGCTGATCGCCGCCGCCGGCCTGAAGCTGGCCGGCAGCCTGCTGCGCCATCCGCTGCCGCTGCCCGTTTCCTCTGCGATCGGGCTGGCCGCCTTCGTGCTGGTGGCGCTGGTGCGCCTGCCGCTGGTCTACGTGCTGCTCGGCCTCGGCGGCCTCGGCTGCCTGCTCACCTGGCACCGGATGCGCCCATGACCGGCCTCCAGATCACCCTCGGCTGGCACGACTGGCTCAACCTGTTCGGCCACTACCTGATGCTGTCCGCGATGTCCTTCGGCGGCGCCATCTCGATGACGCCGGAAATGCACCGCTTCCTGGTCGAGCAGCAAGGCTGGCTGACCCAGGCCCAGTTCAACGATGCGATCGCGCTGGCCCAGGCGGCGCCCGGGCCGAACGTGCTGTTCGTGGCGCTGATGGGCTGGAAGGTCGGCATGAACGCGGGCAGCACGCTGGCCGCCTGGCTCGGCGTGGCCACCACCATGACCGGCATCCTGCTGCCATCGGGCATCTTCACCTACCAGGTCGCACAATGGGGCCACCGCAACCGCGAACTGCTCGGCGTGCGCGCCTTCAAGCTGGGCATGGCGCCGGTCGTGATCGCCCTGTTGCTGGCCACCAGCTGGATCCTCGCCACCTCCACCGCGAGCGGGGCGGCCGGCGCCCAGCCGTGGCGGCTGTGGCTGCTGGCACTGGGCAGTTGCGTGCTCATCTGGCGCACGCGGCTGCACCTGCTGTGGGTGCTCGCCCTCGGCGCCCTGCTGGGAGCGGCCGGCATCGTCTGAACGGGCGTGCCCTCACGCGGCCGCGTTCGGGATGGCATACTTGCACTGTTGACCATTGACCAAGACGGAGAACGGTATGCTACAACTGCTCAGCGAACACGCCTGCTTCGGCGGCCTCCAGCGCTTCTACCAGTACGAATCAAAGGCGATCGGGCTGCCGATGCGCTTTTCCGTGTACCTGCCGCCCGGCGCCGATGCCCGCAGGCTGCCCGTCCTGTTCTACCTCGCCGGCCTGACCTGCACCGAAGAGACCTTCATGACCAAGGCCGGCGCCCAGCGCGTGGCGGCCCAGGAAGGCGTGATCCTGGTCGCCCCCGACACCAGCCCGCGCGGCGCCGGGGTGCCGGGCGAGACCGACAGCTGGGATTTCGGCGCCGGCGCCGGCTTCTACCTCGACGCGACCCAGGAACCATGGGCGCGCCACTACCGCATGTACAGCCACATCCTCGAACTGCGCGAACTGGTGCTCGAGGAGTTCGGCGGCGACCCAGCGCGCTGCGGCATCTTCGGCCATTCGATGGGCGGCCACGGCGCCCTGACGATCGCGCTGCGCAACCCCGAGCTGTTCCGTTCGGTGTCGGCGTTCGCCCCGATCGCCGCGCCGGCGCGCTGCCCCTGGGGCGAAAAGGCGTTCGGCGGCTACCTGGGCGCCGACCGCGCCGCCTGGCGCGCCCATGACGCTACCGAACTGGTGGCCGCCGGGCCGGTGCGCTTCCCCGGCGGCATCCTGGTCGACCAGGGCCTGGCCGACAAGTTCCTGCCGGACCAGCTCAATCCGGACGCCTTCGAGGCCGCCTGCCGGGCGGCCGGCCAGCCGCTCACCCTGCGCCGCCACGCCGGCTACGACCACGGCTATTACTTCATCTCGACCTTCATCGAAGACCACCTGCGCTTCCACCGCGCCCAGCTCGGCTGACGCAGCCGCGGCGCTCGCCCTTTCGCCAGCCTGCGCCGACCACGACAAGCCCTGTCGGTTCCGGTCGGCTGCACGATTTCTGCCCTTGCGCAAAGTCCCGGCACAGGGGCGCCCCTCCCCTTCCAGCCTGCCTTGAAATTGGCCCGGCGCTGCCCTATAAATCAGGTGCGGCACCTTTGCCGCGCATGTTCACCGTGAGGAAAGGAGGCTTACCATGAATCTCGTCCGGAGAGGCAGTACGCCACTGTCGACTTATCGGCCAGGCGTGGTCGAGGATCAGTTCGGCCGCCTCGTCGAAAGCATGTTCGAGGATTTCTTCGCGCCGATGGCCCAGGGCGGCCGCTGGTCCGACACCAATGCCACGGTGCCCCGGCTCGACATGACCGAGAGCGATACCGCCTACGAAGTCCAGGCCGAAATGCCGGGCGTCGAGAAAGATGACCTGAAGGTCGCCATCGATCACCAGCGTGTCACCATCGAAGGAGAATGCCGCAAGGCAAACGAGCGGCGCGAGGGCGAAAACGTGGTGTATTCTGAACGCTCAGCACGCAAGTTCATGCGCAGCTTTACCCTGCCGTCGGAAGTCGACGACGCAGGCGCGCAGGCAAAGCTGGAAAACGGCGTCCTGCACCTGACGCTGCCGAAGAAACAGGGCAGCCCGGTAAGGCGCCTGGAAGTGCAGTAAGGGCGTGGCGCCAGCCCGGGCTCGATCTGCCTGGGCTGAACGCCCGGCGACTGCCGGGACATGATCGGGATCGACGGCGATGGCTGAATCGGCACGCTTCAAGAACCGCGCACACGCCGGCAAGCTGCTTGCGGAGGAGCTCGGCGCGAAGCGAGCCAATGCGGCGCCCCGTCCCGACACGATCGTGCTCGGTTTGCCGCGCGGCGGCGTGCCGGTCGGGTTTGCCGTGGCGATGGCGCTTGGCCTGGAGCTCGACATCCTGCTCGTGCGCAAGCTCGGCATGCCGGGCCAGTCCGAGTACGCCATCGGCGCCGTCGGCAGCGGCGGCGTGCAGGTATTACAGCCGGGCGTGCCCGGCCTGATGGGTATAACGCAGGCGCAGGTCGATGCCATCGCCAAGCGCGAACTGGCGGAGATCGACCGGCGCCAGCGCCTGTACCGGGGCGAACGCCCCGAACCCGTCCTGAGCGGGCGGGATGTGGTGCTGACCGACGACGGCATCGCTACCGGCTCGACCATGCTGGCGGCGGTGCAGGTGGCGCGCAGGCGCGGCGCCGCGCGCGTCGTCGTGGCGGTGCCGGTGGCGCCGCCCGAGACACTGGCGATGCTGGCGCCCCTGGCCGACCAGCTCGTCTGCCTGGCGGCGCCGGCGCGCTTTCGTGCCGTCAGCCAGTGGTACGACTCGTTCGATCAAACGAGCGACGAGGAAGTGCAGGACTTGCTGGCGATGGCCTGGCGCAGCCGGGCCGATCGTCCGTGAAACCAGGACCTGTCCGGGACAGGCTCCTAACCAACAGAGAGGATAGAACATGCGACAACACACCACCACCACCGATAGCAGCCTCAATCTTGAAACGAGCGACGTGGCCATGATGCTGGGAGGGGCCGCCGCCGGCGCCCTGTTGATGTACATGCTCGACCCGGACCGCGGCAGTGCCCGCCGTTCGACCTCGACTGCGGCAATCCGCCATGCCGGCTCGCGTACGGGCGATGCGCTGGGCAATGCCTGGCATGGCATTGGCGAGCGCATCGGCATGGCGGCGCGTGAAGCGGGCAATGCCGCCAGCGACCTGGCCGACGACGCCACGACCGGCGCCAGCAAATTCCTCGACGAGGCCGGCAACCGCGCCAGCCGCGCCTACGAGTCGGCCAAGCCGAACGGCAGCGCCGGACGCGCGCTGGAAAACTCCTATGACAGCGCTTCGCGCATGGCCGGCGAGGCCGGCGCGCGCGCCGATGCAGCGGCGACGCGCTTCAGCCGCATGGCCAGCCAGGCCGCCGGCCGCGCGATGGGCGCGCTGCACCTCGAAGACCGCGACGACGTCTCGGCGCTGCTGCGCAATCCGGCCGTGGTCGGCGGCGGCCTGCTCGGCCTGTTCGGCCTGATGCGCCGCTCGCCGCTCGCTGCCGCGCTCGGCCTGGCCGGCCTGGCGCTGGCCACCCGCAGCAGCGGCGGCGGCATCTCGAGCCTCTTCGGCGCCGACCGAAGCAGCGCCCAATCGGGCCGCGGCCGCGGCAAGCGCATCGAACTCGAAAAATCGATCCGCATCGACGCCTCGCCGGAAGACGTCTACGAACTCTGGAGCAACTACGAAAACTTCCCGCGCTTCATGTCGCACGTGATCGAGGTGCGCGACCTGGGCCGCCGCCGCTCGCACTGGGTGGTACAGGGTCCGGCCGGCACCCAGTTCGAGTTCGACTCGGTCCTGACCGAGCAGTCGAAAGGCCGCCGCCTGGCATGGCGCAGCGAGCCCGGCGCTGAAATCGAGAACGCCGGTTCGGTCCAGTTCGAGCCCTACCGCGGCGGCACCCTGGTCACCGTGCGCCTGTCGTACACGCCGCCGGCCGGCGCGCTCGGCCATGGTCTCGCGTCCCTGCTCGGTTCCGACCCGAAACGCCAGATGGACGACGACCTGGCGCGCATGAAGCATTTCGTCGAGCGCGGCGTCATTCCGCACGACGCGGCCCGCCGCGAAAAATCGGGCAGCCGCTTCCTGCACTGAGGCAATGATGCCATGACCGCCGCGATCGAGATCGGCGCAGCCGCCCTGGCGGCGGCCGCCCACCCGCTCAGCGGCGGGCCGGGCGACTACGA
This sequence comes from Massilia sp. GCM10023247, assembly GCF_042653325.1. NCBI lineage: Bacteria > Pseudomonadati > Pseudomonadota > Betaproteobacteria > Burkholderiales > Oxalobacteraceae > Massilia > Massilia sp. GCM10023247. The sequence goes on along the minus strand of NZ_JBHSIB010000006.1, from coordinate 20,597 downwards.
CGCCCTGCTCCGCCTCGTGGGCGACGCCCGCTTCGTGCTGATCGGCGAAGCGACCCACGGCACCCATGAGTTCTACGAGGAACGGGCGCGCATCACCCAGCGCCTGATCCGCGAGAAGGGCTTCACGGCCGTGGCGGTCGAGGCCGACTGGCCGGACGCCTACCGCGTCAACCGCTACGTGCGCGGCGAAGGACAGGACAAGACCGCGAACGAGGCCTTGTCGGGTTTCCAGCGCTTCCCCGCCTGGATGTGGCGCAACACCGACGTCGCCGCCTTCGCCGACTGGCTGCGCGCGCACAACGCGGGCGTGCGTGCCGGTCCGAAGGTCGGCTTCTATGGCCTCGACCTGTACAGCCTGTTCACTTCCGTGCGCGAAGTACTCGATTACCTCGACCAGGTCGACCCGGTCGCCGCCCAGGAAGCCCGGCGCCGCTACGCCTGTTTCGACCATTACGGCGAAGACAGCCAGCACTACGGCTATGCCACCGGCATCGGCCTGTCCGAATCCTGCCAGCAAGGCGTCCTGACCCAGCTGCAGCAATTGCAGCAGCGCGCCTTCGACTACATGCAGGCCGACGGCGCCTCGGCCGAGGATGCCTTTTTCTACGCCCAGCAGAATGCGCGCCTGGTCAAGAACGCCGAAGAGTATTACCGCACCATGTTCCGCGGCCGGGTATCGTCCTGGAACCTGCGCGACAGCCACATGGCGGAAACCCTCGATGCCCTCGACCGCCACCTGTCGCGTGACGGCACGCCGGCGAAGATCGTCGTCTGGGAGCACAACTCGCACATCGGCGACGCCCGCGCGACCTATATGGGCGGCCTAGGCGAATGGAATGTCGGCGAACTGGCGCGCAAGGCCTATCCCGGGCAAACCTGCCTGATCGGCTTTTCGACCTACGAAGGCCATGTGACGGCAGCCTCCGAATGGGACGGCCCGGCCGAGCACAAGCGGGTGCGGCCCGGCATGGCCGGCAGCTATGAAGAATTGCTGCACGCGGTCGGCCTGCCGCGCTATTACCTGAACCTGCGCGAGGAGAGCCCGGCGCGGCGCCTGCTGCTCGAGCGCCGCCTGGAACGCGCCATCGGCGTGCTCTACCTGCCGCGCACCGAACGCCAGAGCCATTATTTCGACGCCCAGCTGGCCCAGCAATTCGACGCCATCATCCACATCGACCGCACCGAAGCCCTGACCCCGCTCGACATCACGAGCGGCTGGCATTCGGACGAACCGCCGGAGACCTATCCGGAAGGGATTTAAACGAAGCGTGCACGAGATCGGCGCCGGCGCAATGCCGGCGTCGTTGTTTCCGGATGCCAGGTCTTGCAAGCGATCAGGCCGCCAACGTAGGGTGGACACCTGTGTCCACGCGTTGCTGGCGCTGCAGGTCGTACCGATGCCAGCTCGCATAGGGTAGGCACTCGTGCCCACGCGGTCGTACCGATGCCAGCCCGGTTGCCCCCACTGACCCGATACCGAACCTCCCGCAGGAACGCACCGACGACGGTCACCACGCCCATTCGCACCTGCCGCCGCATGGTCGAACCGCCCCGCCCCTCCCCCGCAACAATTCCACAACAATTAAACTTTCCTCCGGCCACCGCTACCTCCCCCCATTTTGATACGATGCTCAAGTTTGTTATCAGGCAAGGAAAGCCATGAGTAAATACACGCTGAACATCAACGGCAAGCGCCAGACGGTCGACGTCGAAGCGGACACCCCGCTGCTGTGGGCCCTGCGCGATTCGCTCGGCCTGGTCGGCGCCAAGTACGGCTGCGGCATGGGCCAGTGCGGCGCCTGCACCGTGCACATCGACGGCGCCCCGACCCGCTCCTGCCTGATCCCGGTATCGAGCATCGGGAAGCAGGACATCACGACCATCGAGGGCCTGCACAAGGAGCACCAGCATCCGCTCCAGCAAGCCTGGCAGGAACTGGACGTGCCGCAGTGCGGCTACTGCCAGTCGGGGCAGATCATGAGCGCCTGCGCCCTGCTCAAGCAGCATCCGCGTCCGGCCGACGCCCAGATCGACGAGGCGATGGCCGGCAACCTGTGCCGCTGCGCCACCTATACCCGCATCCGCGCCGGCATCCACCGCGCCGCCGAGATCGCCGCGGTTTCCGTTCACGGAAAGGGCAAGAAATGAGCATCTCCCCTTCGCGCCGCCGCTTCCTGGGCAGCAGCGCCGCCGGCGCCCTGTTCATCGGCATGACCCCGGGCGCCGCGCTGCTGGCGAATGCGGCCAACCCGGCCAACGCAAGCAATGCCACGGCCGCGGCCGGCAAGGACGCCTTCGTCCCGAGCGTGTTCATCCGCATCGGCCGCGACGGCGTCGTCACCCTGGTCTCCAAGCAGCCGGAAATCGGCCAGGGCATCAAGACTTCGCTGCCGATGATCATCGCCGAGGAACTCGAGATCGACTGGAAGGATGTCCGCATCGTCCAGGGCGACCTGGACCCGGCCTATGGCAGCCAGGGCGCCGGCGGCTCGACCTCGACCCCGAACAATTACAATGATTTCCACCGCCTCGGCGCCACCGCGCGCACCGTTCTGGTGCAGGCAGCCGCCCAGATCTGGAAGGTGCCGGCGGCCGAATGCAGCGCCGCCCATGGCGCGGTCCACCACGGCCCGACCAAACGCAGGCTCGGCTATGGCGCGCTGGTACCGGCCGCCATCGCCCTGCCCCTGCCCGACCCGGCCCAGGTCCAGCTGAAGGATCCGGCCCGCTACAAGCTGCTGGGCACGCGCATCGGCGGCGTCGACAATGCCGCCATCGTCAGCGGCAAGCCGCTGTTCGGCATCGACGTCCAGCTGCCGGGCATGCTGTACGCGGTCTACGTCAAGTGTCCTGTGTTCGGCGGCAAGCCCGTCAGCGCCAACCTGGATGCAATCAAGGCCCTGCCCGGCGTCAAGGACGCCTTCATCGTCGAGGGGAATGCCAACCTCAACGGGCTGCGCCCGGGTGTGGCCATCGTGGCGAACTCGACCTGGAACGCGTTCAAGGCGCGCCGCCGGCTGGAAGTGAAATGGGACGAAGGCGCCGGCGCCGGCCACAGCTGGGCCGACTTCACGGCCCAGGCCCAGGCCGCCGCCGGCAAGCCGGGCACCAGCGTGCTGCGCCAGGACGGCGACGTGCGCACCGCCTTTGCCGGCGCCGCGAAACTGGTGGAGGCGAGCTACCGCTACCCCTTCATCTCGCACGCGAGCATGGAGCCGCAGAACTGCACTGCCTGGTTCAAGCCGGCCGAGGGCACGCTCGAACTATGGGCGCCGACCCAGAATCCGGGTTCCGGCCAGGCCCTGGTGACGAGCACCTTCGGCATCCCGAAAGAAAAGATCACCCTGCACATCATCCGCAGCGGCGGCGGCTTCGGCCGGCGCCTGAGTTCCGACTTCATCGTCGAGGCAACCGCGATCGCGCAACGCGTCGGCGCCCCGGTCAAGCTGACCTGGACCCGCGAAGACGACCTGCAGCACGACCATTTCCGTCCGGGCGGCTTCCACCACCTGCGCGGCGGCGTCGACGCCAAGGGCAAGCTGGTCGGCTGGCACAACCATTTCGTCACCTTCGCCAACCGGGTCGAGCGCGACGGCAAGAGCATCCTGCAGCCGGGCAGCGGCGGCAGCCTGTCGGGCGACGAGTTCCCGGGCCGCTGGCTCGCCAACTGCCTGCTCGAGCAGACCGCGCTCGAATGCCGGATCCCGATGGGACCCTGGCGCGCGCCGGGCAGCAGCGTGTTTTCCTGGGTCTTCCACAGCTTCATCGACGAGCTGGCGCACGCAGGCGGACGCGATCCGGTCGAGTTCCGCCTGGAGCTGCTGGGCGAGCAGGACATCGTGCCGGGCAGCGGCGAGCGCGGACAGCCCTACAGCGTGGCGCGCATGCGCAATGTCCTGCGCGAAGTGGCGCAGAAAGCCGGCTGGGGCAAGCGCAGCTTCGCGCGCGGCCAGGGTGCCGGCGTGGCCTTCCACTTCAGCCACCGCGGCTACGTGGCAGAAGTCGCCGAGGTGACGGTGTCGAAGAGCGGCGAGCTGAAGGTGGACCGGGTGGTCGTGGTAACCGACATCGGCGCCCAGATCGTCAACCTGAGCGGCGCGGAAAACCAGGTGCAGGGTTCGGTGATCGACGGCCTGTCGACCTTGATGTATCCGGAACTCGACATCGACAAGGGCCGCATCGTGCAGAGCAATTTTCACGATTACAAGTTGCTGCGCATGCCGGACACCCCGACGAAGATCGAGATGCACTTCCTGAAAACCGATTATCCGGTGACGGGACTGGGCGAGCCGGTCCTGCCGCCGCTGGCGCCGGCCGTGTGCAACGCGATCTTCGCCGCCACCGGCAAGCGCGTGCGCGAACTCCCGCTCAGTAAAACCGACCTGAGCTGGAGTTAGCTTCGGCGCCCGGGGCGGCGCGCACGTTGCCGACGCCGCGCATGCCTGACTATGCCCGGCTCGGCGGATTGTGCGCCGGGTCGGCGTCGAAGGCGCCGTTGTGCTCGAGGATGGCCGCTGCCCGGTCCAGCTGGGATGCGTTGGCGACCGTCACGATCATCACGCACAGGTCGCCCCGGTCGGCGGGCTTGAAGACGTCCTGGTAGTCGGTCCCCCCTTTCACTTCAGGCGCATCGCCGACATAAAAATTGCTTTCGGCGGGACCTGCTTCGTCGGTGGTCACCTTGATGTGGATGCCATCGTCGTCGAAACCTTCTGCCAGCAAGCCCTTGCGTGCCTGAGCGGCGGCCTCGAAGCTGGGCAGCATGCGTACGATCTGGTTATTCATGGTTGCTCCATTGTTACGTTAAAGGCCACCGTACCAGAAAGCCCGAGCCTGCGGCGCCCGCCCGCCGGGGCGCTTGCGACCGCCCGCATGCCGGGTTGCGGACAGGCCCGGAACGGGTGGTTTCGATTGCTTCCGATTGGGCTGGACGGGGAACGAATCTTTAGTACAATCAGGAAATGTTGTGGCATGGAGAAGCCACCCCGGACACAGTTGGTCCAACCTCATTACGGTACAGAACAAGATGAAGATCTCACGCCGCATCGCCGCATCCCGTCCGCTGGCAACGACCGCCATGCATGGCCGTGTCGAAGCCTTCCGCAACGAAGGCATGGGCATCATCGACTTCTCGATTGCGATCTCGCACTTTTCTCCTCCGGCGCCGGTGCTCGACGCCGTGACGCGCGCCGTGCAGGAAGAGCGCACCATGCCCTACACGGGCGTTGCCGGTGCGCTCGACGTGCGGCGCAGCCTGTGCGCCAAACTGGCGCGCGAAAACGGTATCCAGGCCGAGGCCAGCGACATCATCGTCACGAATGGCGCCAAGCAGGCGCTGTACGAAGCGCTCTACGCGATGACCGATCCGGGCGACAGCGTGCTGATCTTCAAGCCGCACTGGCCGGCCTACGTCACCACCTGCCAGCTGCTCGGGCTGCGTCCGGTGCTGGTCGACCTGCCGGTCACGATCACGCCCGACGCGCTGGCAGCGGCGCCGAAGGCCGACCTGGTCATCATCAACAACCCGCACAACCCGACCGGCAAGGTCTTCGACCGCGAGGAACTCGGACACCTGGCGCGCTGGATCGAGGCCATCGGCGCCCAGGCCATCGTCGACGAAAGCTACGAACACCTCAGCTTCGGCCCCGTCCACACCAGCTTCGCCACCCTGTGCGACTGGCGCGCGCTCGGCGTCGTGACGCTGTTCTCGGCCTCGCAAAGCTATGCGATGATGGGCTGGCGCCTCGGTTTCGCGCTGGCCCCGGCCGAGATTGCCGGCGCCATGCAGACGCTGCAGGGACCGATCACCGCGGCCGCGTCGCACCTGGCCCAGGTCGCCACCGTCGCCGCCTTCGACTGCGGCGTCCAGCAGCACATGGTCGACGAATACCGGGAGCGGCGCGACACGGTGCTGCGCCACTTGCGCGAGGTGCCCTGGCTGAGCATGCAATGCCCCGACTCCGGGCCTTACCTGTGGGGCGACGTGCGCTCCTTGACCCACGATACGGAAGCTTTCGCCGAAGGCCTGCTGGCCGAGGAAGGCGTGGCCATCATGCCGGGCGACGCGCTCGGCGTGCCCGGCTTCATCCGCATCGGCTACATCTGCGACGACGTGTTCACGCTGATGGAAGGGGTGCGGCGGCTGGTGGCCTTCGGCGACCGCCTCGCCGCTCAGTCGGCCACTGAGCTCGCAGCCGACCGCGCGGCCGCCCGATGACCTCGGGCGCGTTCTTCAGGTCGGGCAGCCTGCGCAGCCGCCTGATGCTGCTGGTCGCGCTGGCGATCCTGCCGCTGGCCCTGATGACGATCCTGGGCGGCGTGCGCGAGCGCGAGCAGGCGATCGAAGCCTCCGAGGAAAACCTGCGCCGCCTGACCAACCTGGCTGCCGCCAACGAAGCCCAATCGATCGAGCGCGCGCGCCAGATCCTGGTCGACCTGGCCAGCGTGCCCGACCTGCTGGGCGAGACGCCGCGCTGCAACGCGCTGCTGGCCGATGTCCTCGACCGCAACGAAGGCTATGCCAACTTCGGCCTGATCCAGATGGACGGCAACGTCAGCTGCAGCGCGGTGCCGATGCTCCACCCGGTCAACCTGGGCGACCGCAGCCATTTCAAGCGCGCCATCCTCGAGCGCCGCTTCATCGCCGGCGACTACGTGTTCGGGCGCGTGATCCGGCGCCATACGATCAACCTCACCTACCCCGTGATCGACCGCGCCGGCCGCGTCGTCGCCGTGGTGTTCGCGGCCATGGACCTGGCGGCCCTCGATACCTTCGTGGCCGACATCAACCTGCCGCCCGGTTCGATCCTGGTGACGAGCGACGCCAACGGCAGCATCATCTCGCGCCGCCCAGACCCCGAGCGCTGGTTCGGCACCAAGGTGTCCGCCGCCCTGCGCGAGGCCATGCGCAGCGCCGGCGGCAAGGCGCTGGTGCTGCGCGGGGACGACGGCGTCGAGCGCCTGCACACGTTCGCGCGGGTGGGCGCGTCCGCCCTGTCGGACTACACGATCACGATCGGCATTCCGGTCGAAACCGTCACCGCCGGCGCCCGGCGCGCCCAGCTGATGTCGCTGATCGGCCTGGCCGCAACCACCATGCTGGCGCTGCTGGCGGCCTGGCTGGCGGGCGATGTCCTGATCGTGCAGCGCGTGCGCAAGCTGATGGACACCGCGCGCAGCATCGCCGCCGGCAAGCTCGATGCGCGTTCCGGCATCCCCTACGGCCGCGAGGAAATCGGCCAGCTGGCCGAGGCGCTCGACGAAATGGCGGCCGCGCTGCAGAAGAAGGAAGCCGCGCGCGGCCAGGCCGAACGCGAGCTGCGCGCGGCCGACCAGCGCAAGGACGAATTCCTGGCCATGCTCGCCCACGAGCTGCGCAATCCGCTGGCCCCGATCAGCACCGGCGCGCACCTGCTCAAGCTGCTGCACTCGGATAACGCGCAAATTACCCAGACCTGCGCCATCATCGCGCGCCAGGTCGAGCACATGACCGGGCTGGTGGACGACCTGCTCGACGTCTCGCGCGTCACGCGCGGCCTGGTATCCATTTCGACCCAGGTGCTCGACCTGCGCCAGGTGATCGACGACGCGGCCGAACAGATCCGCCCGCTGATCACGACCCGCCGCCACAGCGTCGTGCTCGACCTGCTGGCGGAGCCGGCCCTCGTCAAGGGCGACCACAAGCGCCTGGTGCAGGTGGTGGCGAACCTGCTCAACAACGCGACCAAGTACACGCCCGAGGGCGGGCGCATCGAATTGCGCCTGACGGTCGACGGGCCGGACTACCTGATGACCGTGACCGACGACGGCATCGGCATGGAGCCGCAGCTGGTGGCGCGCGTGTTCGACCTGTTCACCCAGGCCGAGCGCACCCCGGACCGCTCGCAGGGCGGGCTGGGACTGGGCCTGGCGCTGGCCAAGAGCCTGGTCGAGCTGCACGGCGGCACCGTGCGGGCCGCCAGTCCCGGCCTCGGCAAGGGCAGCACCTTCTCGGTGCGCCTGCCGCGCCACAGCCAGGAAGCGCCGCTGACGGTGGCGCAGAGTGTCGGCCAGCCGCCGCCCGCGCGCCCGCTCAAGGTGCTGCTGGTGGACGACAACCTGGACGCGGTCCACACCCTCCAGCTCTTCCTCGAGGCCGCCGGCCACAAGGTCGAGATCGCCTATTGCGGCGCCGTCGCGGTCGACGTCGCGCGCGTGTTCGCGCCCGACGTCTGCCTGCTCGACATCGGCCTGCCCGACTTCGACGGCAACGAACTGGCGCGCCGCCTGCGCCGCCTGCCGCAGGCCACCAACGCCATGCTGATCGCCGCCACCGGCTACGGCCGCCAGCAGGACCGCGACGCCGCGATGGCGGCCGGCTTCGACCACTACGTCGTCAAGCCGGTCAATACGGCCGAGCTGTCGGGCCTGCTGGCCGAGGCGGCGGCGGAGAAGCACCCGAGGTAAGATCTGGCATTTCGTACGGAGGACGCGGCCGTGACATATTGCCCGCGGGGGCAGCCGAAGGCGCCATAGGGTGGGCGGGTCCCCCCGCCCACGCGTTCAAGCGGCCGACGAAATATCGCGAATGGGTTGCTTTTCGTCGAACGCGTGGGCGGCGGACCCGCCCACCCTACACATCAATGGAGCGGGAATGGAATCGGTAGGCGTGGTGCTGGCAATGCTGCTGGCGGTAATCGGAAGCGGCTACCTGGTGCGCATGCTGCCTTTCGGCGTGCCGCTGCCGCTGGTGCAGATCGGGCTCGGGGCGACCATCGCCGGCGTGTTCGAACACGGGGTGATACTCGAACCCGAGATTTTCTTCCTGCTGTTCCTGCCGCCGCTGCTGTTCCTCGACGGCTGGCGCATCCCCAAGGTCGGGCTGTTCCGCGACAAGGGCACCATCCTCGAACTGGCGCTCGGCCTGGTGGTGTTCACCGTGGTCGGCGCCGGCTACCTGATCCACTGGCTGGTGCCGTCGATGCCGCTGCCGGTCGCCTTTGCGCTGGCGGCCATCGTCGCCCCGACCGACCCGGTGGCGGTGGCCTCGATCACGGCGCGCGTGCCGGTGCCGCGGCGCCTGATGCACATTCTCGAGGGCGAGTCGCTGCTCAACGACGCAACCGGCCTGGTGTGCTTCCGGTTTGCCGTTGCCGCCGCCCTCACCGGGACCTTTTCGCTGGCCAGCGCCTCGCTCACCTTCCTCTGGGTGGCGCTGGCCGGGATCGGCTGCGGGGTGGCGATCACGCTCGCCGTGTCCTTCGCCCAGCGCGTGATCGCCACCCGCTTCGGCGAGGAGCCGGGCTCGCCGATCCTGGTCAACCTCCTGATTCCCTTCGGCGCCTACCTCGCCGCCGAGCACATCGACGCCTCCGGCATCCTGGCCGCGGTCGCCGCCGGCATCACCATGAGCTATGTCGAGCTGTCGGGGCGGGCGCTGGCCACGACCCGCGTGCGGCGCGCCGTGGTCTGGGACACGGTCCAGTTTTCGCTGAACGGCGTGATGTTCGTCCTGCTCGGCGAGCAGTTGCCCGACATCGTGGAGCGCGCGCTGCGCGACGCCGGGCCCGACGCCAGCATGACGCCCTGGTCGCTGGCCGGCACCGCGCTGGCGATCAGCCTGGCGCTGATCCTGCTGCGCCTGGCCTGGGTCTGGGTCTCGCTGCGCCTGACCCTGCTCACGGCGCGGCGCCACCAGCGCCACGCCTACCAGCCGAACTTCCGCCTCGTGCTGGCCACCTCGCTGGCCGGGGTACGCGGCGCGATCACGCTGGCGGGCGTGCTGACCCTGCCCCTGGCCATGCCCGGCGGCGCCCCCTTCCCCGCACGCGATCTCGCCATCTTCTACGCCAGCGCGGTCATCATCGTCTCGCTGCTGGTAGCGAGCATCGGCCTGCCGCGCGTGCTGCGCGGGCTCGAGGTGCCGGAGGAATCGACCGAGGCGGCCGAGGAAGACCAGGCGCGCCACGATGCCGCCATGGCCGCCATCGCCGCCATCGAAAAGGCCGGCCACGCCCACCTCGACCGCGAGAGCGACGCCGACGTCTACGCCAGCGCGATCGACCACGTGCGCGGCATCTACGAGCACCGGCTCGGGGCCGCCGACAGCCTCGATCCGGCGCGCGCGCGCGTGGCCGAAGGCGCCGAGCGCGAATACCGGCTGGCCGCCCTGCAGGCCGAGAGGAGCGCGATCCTGGCGATGGTGCACCGGCATGCGCTGTCGGACGCCACGGCGCGCAAACTGCTGCGCGAGATCGATCTCGTCGAGGCACGCTACCGCTAGCAGCGCATACGTGCGCTCCCGAACAGTGCGCCCGCGCAGGTGGCGTAAGATCGGCCGGGCGTGTTCCACTCTCGACTGCCGCCATGACCCTAGACGACCGCCAGCCGGCTGACCCGGCGCCGCTCAGCGATCCGCCCGCCGCCGCCAAGGCGGCCGGCCTGCGCTACGTGCACGACGACCGCCCCGGCATCCGGCGCGAGCGCGAGGGAGAAGGCTTTCGCTACTATTCCGCCAAGGGCGAGCCGGTCGAGGACGAGGCCACGCAGAAGCGCATCAAGTCGCTCGCCATCCCGCCGGCCTGGACCGAAGTCTGGATCTGCCCGCAAGCGAACGGCCACCTGCAGGCGACCGGGCGCGATGCGCGCGGGCGCAAGCAATACCGCTACCACCCGAAATGGCGCAGCGTGCGCGACGAGGCCAAATACGAGCGCATGATCAACTTCGGCCAGGCCTTGCCGCTGATCCGGAGCGAGGTCGACCGTGCCCTGAAGCTGCCCGGCCTGCCGCGCGAAAAGGTGTTGGCCACCATCGTCTACCTGCTCGAGGCGACCATGATGCGGGTCGGTAACGAGGAATACGCGCGCACCAACAAGTCGTTCGGCTTGACGACCCTGCGCAACCGCCACGTGAAGGTCGACGGCAGCGACGTCGAGTTCCGCTTCCGCGGCAAGAGCGGCGTGTACCACAAGATCCACGTGCACGACCGGCGCCTGGCCCGCATCATCCGCAATACGCGCGAGCTGCCGGGACAGGAACTGTTCCAGTACATCGACGAGGACGGCGAAACCCACAGCGTCGATTCGAGCGACGTCAACGACTACCTGCGCGGCATCACCGGCGAAGACTACACGGCCAAGGATTTCCGCACCTGGTCTGGCACGGTGCTGGCCGCGCTCGCGCTGCAGGAATTCGAGAAGTTCGACTCCGAAACCCAGGCCAAGAAAAACATCGTGCGCGCCATCGAATCGGTGGCCGAGAAGCTCGGCAACACCCCCTCGGTCTGCCGCAAGTGCTATGTGCACCCGGCCGTCCTCGACGCCTACCTGGACGGCGCGGTGCTGGAAGCCATGCGCGAGCGCACCGAACAGCAACTGGTCGACGAACTGCATACGCTGCAGCCCGAGGAGGCGGCGGTGCTGGCCATGCTCCAGCAGCGCCTGGCGCACGATGCCGAGGCCGCCGGGTCACGACCGCAGTCACGTCCCCAATCGCGGGCGGCATGACGCCGGGCGCCGCTGCGCACGATTGAACGCGCGGGTACGGCGGCAGGTCCCACTTGGGAGTACGCTGGCCTGTGTCCCGACCGAGGGAAACCGGACCGGTCAATCGGGTAGGCTGTGCTCGACGCGGACACTTCCGGAGAGGGGCCGCTACATGAGCAATGGACAGCGCCCGTATTCCCGATCCCGTTTTCATCGCATGGAGGTTGACGATGACCAGCACACCTGTCCGTGATCCGCTCCAGGACCACCTGTTGACGCCGCAGAATGCGACGTTCATCCTGATCGATTACCAGCCGATCCAGGTCAGTTCGATTCGTTCGATGGATCAAAACGAACTCGTCTTCAATATCGTTCACAGCGTCAAGGCCGCGCTCAATTACAAGCTGCCGATCGTGCATTCGTCCGTCAACGTTACGACGGGCAAGAACAAGCCCCCGATCGAGCCGCTGATGGACTTGCTAAAAGACTATCCGGTCTACGACCGGACGACGATCAACAGTTGGGAGGACGTCGAGTTCAAGCAGGCCGTCGTGGCAACCGGACGCAAAAAGCTGATCATGGCTGCGCTCTGGACCGAGGCCTGCCTGGCTTTTCCCGCACTCGACGCCATCGAAGAAGGTTACGAAGTGTATGCCCTCGCCGACGCCGTGGGCGGCACTTCCGTGGTCGCCCACGAGTCGGCCCTGCGCCGCGTCGAGCAGGCTGGTGCCAGGATCATCAGCAAGACCCAGCTCTACTGCGAACTGCAGCGCGACTGGGCGCGAACGCAAACCGTTCCCGGATTCATGGACGTGTTCGAACACTGGGACGGTTTCAGGCCGGGAAAAGAGCCGGGAAAAGCGCGCCAGGGCTAGCGAATGCGGTAGGTCGTCACCTTCCAGCTGCCGTCCGGCTGGCGCATCGGCACCACGGTCTCGATGACGCCCGGGCGGGCGGCAAAATCGGTGGCGTACTGGATCACCACGTACTCCCCTTCCGGCGCGCCGGGCAGCGTCCGCGTGAACACGCTCGACGTTTCCCTGCGCGACTTGACCTCGCCCAGCGGCGCGCGCACCGACTTGCCCACATCGCCCCAGGTCGCGCGGGCGACGGCAGCCTGCAGGGCCGGCGCGCCGGCATCCCAGGCGTCGGCCGACTTGCCGGCATCCATCAGCGCCAGCCAGCGCCTGGCGGCCTCGCTGGCGGCGGCAATGTGCGCGGCGGTCTCGGGGTTGGCGCCGGAGGCGGCCGGCGGCGTGGCGGCCGGTGGCGTGCCGGCCGCCGGCTGCGCATGGGCAGCCGGGACGGCGCAGGCGGCAGAGGCCAGGACGAGTGCGGCAAGCTTGTTCAAGGCGATCTCCTTTCGTAGCGCCGTGCAGCGGCGCGCTGTGGGAATGGGTTCAGGCGCCTTCCGCGCTCGGCTCGGCGTGGTTGAACACCTGGCGCAGGTAGGCGAGGAAGGTTTCGTCGTTGCTCATCGACTTGCCGGCGGTGTCGGACAGCTTGGCCACCGGCTGGCCGTTACAGCGTACCAGTTTCATGACGATGTTGAGCGCCTTGTAGGGCGTGTCGTTGGTGAGCTGGGTGCCGATGCCGAAGCCGGTCATGGTGCGGTCGGCAAAATGGCGGTACAGGCTCAATGCTTTCGGCACGGTCAGCCCATCGGAAAACACGAGGCGCTTGGTGCGCGCATCGATGCGCAGCCTGGCGTAATGCGCCAGCGCCTTTTCGCCCCATTCGAAGGGATCGCCCGAATCGTGGCGCAGGCCGTCGAACAGCTTGGCGAAATACAGGTCGAAGTCGTTCAGGAAGGCATCCATGCCGACCACGTCGGTCAGCGCGGTGCCGAGGTCGCCGCGGTATTCCTGCACCCAGTCCTCGAGTGCCGCCTTCTGGAAATCGCGCAGGCGGGTTCCGAATGCCTGGAAAGCCTGCATGTATTCGTGGGCCATGGTCCCGATCGGCACCAGGTTGTACTTGCGCGCCAGGTGCACGTTCGAGGTGCCGCGGAAGAACTGGGGCAGCTCGCGCGCCAGCGTCGAGACCACCTCGTCCTGCCACTCGCCGGAAAAGCGGCGGCGCACGCCGAAGTCGAAGAACTCGAAAGGATTGGCGCGCTTGGGCTCCTGGTCGAATGCGCGCAGCTGCTCGATCTTGCCGGCCAGGCGGCGCCTCGCCTCCTCCAACGCTGCCTGCTGGTCGAAGCGGCGAAAATACAGTTCGTTGACGATATACAGCACATAGATCTCGAAACCCATCACGTGCACGATCGGCCCGCAGGCACGGATGCGCAGGTGCGGCCCGTCGGTCTCGACGGTGACGAATTTGCGCTGGAAGCGGAACACCGTCAGGAAGTCGGCGAAGTCGCTCTTGATGAAGCGCAGGTTGCGCAGGTACTCGATTTCCTGGTCCGTGAACAGCAGCTCGCACAGGTGGTCGAGTTCGCGTTCGACTTCTTCCTTCAGTTCGGCCAGCGGATAGGCGGGCTCGTTACGGCAGCGGAATTCATATTCGCCGTGGGCGTTCGGATGACGGTGCAGCAGCGCCTGCCACATCGTGAATTTGTACAGGTCGGTTTCCAGCAGGCTGTGGACGATGGGCTTCATGCGTGTTTCCTTGGCCTCAGGCCTTTTTTCGCTGACGCTTTTTTGGCGCCAGCATGGTACCGGTGCAGCCGGGCGTACCGCAGCGGCAGGCGAACAGTTTTTTCAGCGCCGGCGTGTGGCGTTCGTCGTAGATGAGCGCATAGTTGTAGTTCAGTTCCTCGCCGGGCTCGATCGGGTGCAGTGCGTGGATATAGACCCGCCCGTCTTCCTCATAGGCCTCGCAATTGGGCGAGCAGGCGTGGTTGATCCAGCGCGCCTCGTTGCCGCGGCTGCCGCCGTCGATCACGCGCCCGTCGTGCAGGCTGAAGTAGAAGGTGTGGTTGATCGGACCGCCACGGTCCGCCGCGCGCTGGGTCGCATCCTCCCAGCTGATGCGCTCGCCGCGGTATTCGATGATGCGTTCGCCGGCATCGATGAAGCGCCGGGCAAAGACGCCGTTGCCGTGGATCGGGGACTGTCTGACTTCATAGGCCGGATCGGCCTTGGCTGCGGATTTGCTGGGCATGGAAGGTTCGGGTGGCGGATGGCGCTGTGCGCAATTGAAATCGTTACTATTATGATACGTTTCGGGCCGCCGTGCCGCACTTGAGCATCAGCGCCCACTGCGCGCGGACGCAGGCTGCCCGGATGTCCTGCAAGCAGCTTATCACGGCCGCCTGCGCGCATTCGCCCGCAGGGCGCGCCCTGTTATCATGCCGCTTGCGCCGATGCCTGCCTGCGGGCACATCGGCTCCCCGACAAGGCCGGCGCAGGCTCGCGCTGCCGCCCTCACCGCAAGGACGCCCGTGAAAGCCATTGCTCTCGAAGCTGATTCGGATCTCTCCCTCGTTCCCGTCGCGGTCGACCATGCCGCCCTGCTCGCATCGCTGGTCGCGCGCAACAGTCGTCACCTGGGCGCGTATCTGCCTGCGGTGGCCGCCCTGTCCTCGGTCGATGCTGCGCGCGCCCATCTCGACAACGCGGCCGGACGGGCCGCTCGCGGGGAAACGCTCGAATGGCACGTGTTCGCCGGCGCAAGCTTGTGCGGCGCCGTGCGCCTCAAGGACATCGATGCCGGCGACAGCAAGGCGGAGATCGGCTTTTTCCTCGGCAGCGAGTCTGGCGGCAAGGGCATTGCCTTGCGCTCGGTGCGGGCAGTGCTCGCGTATGCGTTCGCGTCGATGCAGCTCAACCGGATCGAGTTGCGCTGCGCCGCGACGAACGCGCCCAGCATACGCCTGGCCGAACGCCTGGGTTTTACGCGCGAAGGCCTGCTGCGCCAGGGCGAGTGCCTGAACGGCGTCTTCGTCGACCAGCTCGTCTATGGGCTGCTGCGCTCGGAACTGGCCGGCTGACCTCCCTCTTCCAGGGCGCCGGCATGACGGACGGCGCGCCTGAGCTGCGCGCGCCGGCGCCCCTCAGTTGCCGAGGTCTTCTTCCCGGAACTCGATGCCGGTGCCCGGCACCGTGTCGCGCGTCGCTTCCTGCTTGCGCAATTCCACCCGGCGGATCTTGCCGGAAATCGTTTTCGGCAGCTCGCGGAACTCGATGCGGCGGATGCGCTTGTAGGGGGCCAGCCGTTCGCGCGCAAAGGCGAACAGTTCGCGCGCCAGCTCGCGGCTGGGCTCGACGCCCTGGCGCAGCGTAATAAAGGCTTTCGGCACCGACAGGCGCAGCGCGTCCGGGCTCGGCACGATGGCCGCCTCCATCACCATCTCGTGTTCGACCAGCACGCTTTCCAGCTCGAAGGGGCTGATGCGGTAGTCCGAGGACTTGAACACGTCGTCGTTGCGGCCGACGTAGAAGTAATAACCATCCTCGTCGACGTAGGCGGTGTCGCCGGTGTGGTAATGACCGGCGCGCATGACCTCCGCGGTCTTTTCCTCGTCGCCCTCGTAGGCCATCATCAGCCCCAGCGGATGCGGATCCAGCCGCACGGAAATTTCGCCTTCCCTGGCAGGCTGGTCGTCGGCGTCGAGCAGCGCGATGCGGTAGCCCGGCAGCGGACGCCCCATCGAGCCGGGCTTGAGCGGCTGGCCGGGCGGATTGCCGATCTGGGCGGTCGTTTCCGACTGGCCGAAGCCGTCGCGGATACGGATGCCCCAGGCGCGCTCGACCTGTTCGATCACTTCCGGATTGAGCGGCTCGCCGGCGCCGACCAGTTCGCGCAGCGGCGGCTGCCACTGCGTCAGGTCTTCCTTGATCAGCATGCGCCAGACGGTCGGCGGCGCGCACAGCGAGGTGACGCCGCAGCGCATGACGGTCTCGAGCGCGGCCTTGGCGCTGAAGCGTTCGTAGTTGTAGACGAAGACGGTGGCGCCGGCGTTCCAGGGCGCAAAGAAACAGCTCCAGGCGTGCTTGGCCCAGCCGGGCGAGCTGATGTTCCAGTGCACGTCGCCGCGCTGCAGCCCGATCCAGTACATGGTCGACAGGTGCCCGACCGGATAGCTCTGCTGGCTGTGCAGCACGAGCTTCGGCTTGGCGGTCGTGCCCGAGGTGAAGTAGAGCAGCAGCGGGTCGGTGGCGCGGGTCTCGCCTTGCGGCGTGAAGACGCTCAGCACGCGGCGGCAATCGTCGAAATCGTGCCAGCCATCGACCTTGCCGCCGACGGCGATGCGCGTGAAGTTGCCGCTCAAGTCCGCGAACTTGTGCGCTTCCGATACCTGGGCAATCACGTGGCGCACCCGGCCCCGGTCCATGCGGTCCTGCAGGTCGGCGGTCGAGACCAGCATCGTGGTCGGCACCAGCACCGCGCCCAGCTTGATTCCGGCCAGCATGATTTCCCACAGCTCGACGCGGTTCGGCAGCATCAGCAGCACGCGGTCGCCGCGCTCCACCCCGCACTGGCGCAGGTACTGGGCGACCTGGCTCGAACGGGCTGCCATGTCGGCAAACGAGATCTTCTGTTCGCGCCCGTCCTCTTCGACCACCCACAGCGCCGGGGTGTGGTTGTCCTTCGCTTCGTGGTCGAAGTAATCGAGGCCCCAGTTAAAGGCGTCGAGCTGGGGAGCCTTGTAGTCGCGGTAGGCGGTGTCGTAGTCGAGGCGATGCTGTTGCAGGAAGTCGCGTGCCTGCACGAAACGCTGGTAAGGGGTCATGGTGTCTCCTGTGCTGCCGGCGGTGCTCGCCGTGCGTTGTCTGTTTGCGCACATTTTGCCACGGCTTTGCAGGCCACAGGAGTTCCATGCAAAAAGCCGTGCTCTGTCTTGACGACGGCCCGGTCAGACCGGGCGGCGCAGCGGTACGGCGAATTCGCCTTCGGGTTGCATCATGTCGATCACGCGGCAGTCACCGCACATGCGCAGCCGGTCGAGGTGGCCGGCGAAGGCGCTGTGCTGGGACAGGCGGCCGAGCATGTTCTCGATCATCTGCACGGTGCCGAAGGCCTTGTTGCAGCGGATGCAGTGGAAAGGCTGCGATTCGTTCAGCACCACGGTCTGCTTGCGCGCCTCGCCGAAGGCCATGCGCGGCACCAGCGTGATCGCGTTCTCCGGACAGGTATTCGCGCACAGGCCGCACTGCACGCAGTTCTGCTCGACAAACCGCAGCTGCGGCGCGGTCGGCGTGTCCATGATGGCCGACGTCGGGCAGGCGCCGACGCAGGCCATGCACAGGCTGCAGGACTGCTTGTTGACGGCAATCGCGCCGAACGGGCTGCCCTTCGGCAAAGCCACTTCCCGGACCGGCTGCGGCGCATGGCGCAACAGGTGGTCGAGGGCGTAGTCGAGCGTATTGCGCTTTTCCGCGGCCAGGTTGAAGGTCGCCATCTCGGCCGGCGCCTCGCCGCGCGGCGCGTGCTGCAGGGCCACCGCCAGCTCTTCCGGGGCGCTCACGCGCAACAGCTGGAAATGCGGGCCGGCATAACCGAGTCCCTCGAGCACGGTCTCGGCGATGCGCATCTGGGTGTCGAGCGCGGCGGCATACTGCGGGGCCTCGGCCGCCGTCATCAGTACCGTGACGCCGGCGGCGCCGTAAGCCAGGGCCGCCAGCCAGACGTCGATGCCGGTCGATGCCGTATGGTGCAGGGCCATCGGAATCACGCGTCCCGGGACCCCGGTGGCGGCATCCGCCCCCACCGCTTCGATCAGCGGCGCGCCGCCTTCGCTGTGGAACAGCAGCACCGGGTCTTCGCCGCCGGCCTCGCGGTAGGCGCGCAGGGCCGCCTTGATGCGGCTGCCGGTATGCGCCGCCGAGGGGTAGGCATAGCCGAGCGCACCCGAGGGGCAAACGGTGGTGCAGGCGCCGCAGCCGGCGCACAGGTAGGGATTGACCTTGATGCGGTCGCCGGCGCTGGAGATCGCCTTGGCCGAGCAGATCTCGACGCAGGCCGTGCAGCCGGTCAGGCCGTTGCGGCTGTGGGCGCAGAGGCGCTCCTTGTAGGCGAAATATTTTGGTTTCTCGAAGTCGCCCACCATCTCCATCAGTTCGGCGGCGGCCAGGCGGCGCGCGGCGTCATCGAAGCCGGGCGCGTAATAGCCATGCGGCGGCTGATGGCTGGCGATCAGCGGGCTCGGGCACAGGTCGAGCACGAGGTCGAACTTGCCCTGCTCGGCCGGCTGGCCGGGCGCCTGCCAGCGCGCCTCGAAGGCGCCCAGCCAGCCGGCGACCGCGACCGCGCGCGCGACGAAGACCGGATACGGGCGTTCGCCGACGTCGACGTTGTCGAGCAGCAGCAAGGTCACCGGGAGGCTGTTGGCGAGGTGGTCGGCCCAGGGCAAGGCCTGGGCCGAACTGCCGACGACGAGCGTGCGCCCACCGGAGCGGTAGCTGACGGAACTGCCCGGTTCGAACGGGGCGATGGCCTCGGCCGCGAGGATGGCGGCCGTCTTGGCGAGGGCATTGCGGCGTTCCTGCAGGGGGTCGCCGGCCTGCCCTTCTAGAAATCGGATGTTCATGCTTGGCTTTCAGGCAAATGCTGGTGTGGACGGTGGAATGGGGCCGTTGTCGTGCGTGGGCGCGCCGCCGGGAGTGGCGGCCGGCAGCTCGCCGGGCGCGCCATCCTCGTGGGCGGCCGCGGCAAGCGCGGCTTCCTTATGCGAAGGTGCAGTGTGTGTTTCGGGTGCTTCGTGTGCCGGGTGCGCTTCGTGTGCCGGGTCTGCCGGGTTTGCTTCCTGTGCGCCGCGCTCCGGCGCCGCTTCGAGCGGATCGGCCGCTGCAAGGGCCTCGGCCGGGGTGCTGCCGTCGGCCGCCAGCGCGGCCGCAGGCTCCTCGACGAAGCGGCGCAGGGCGCTGCGCGCATGGTCGAGCTGGGCCAGCATCTCGGCCGATACCGGGCTCGGGATGTTGTAGTCGTCCATGTACATGTCGAGCCGGTCCAGGACATTGAAGTGCGGATCGGCGAACAGTTTTTTCAGCGCCAGGCGCTGCACGGATTTGTCGACACCCTGGCCGACGAAAATCGAATAGTCGGAGTCGGGCGTGAGCCGCGCCACGTCTTCCAGCGTGGGCGAGGCGCGCCCGGATCCATCCGCGGGCCCGGTGGCGGGCGCATCGGCCCGCTCGGCGGCAGGCGCGGCGGTCTCCGGCAGGGTATCGCCGGCCCTGCCCCATGGCCAAGGCGCGACTGCCGCCGGCGCTTCCAGCGCCCGGGCCGGCGGCTGCGCCTTGGTCTCTACCTTTGCCTGTGCCTGGGCTTGTACCTGAGCCTGCACCTCGGCTTGCGCCTCGGGGCCGCTTGCCTTGACGCGCGCCCAACGGCGCAGGAATCCTTCTTCGGGCATCCTGCCTCCTTACCCGTGCTGGCGGCCGCGGCGCGGACGCGGCGTGTAGTGCTCGCGCAGGTAGCCGGCCAGCCATGCATAGATGTCGGCCGGCATGGTCACGCCGTCGGCCGCTTCGCCGGAGTCGAACATGCGCGTACCCTCGACATAACTGACCGAGGCGCGTACCGGCATCGCGCGGCCGTCGATCATGCGCCACAGGACGAATACCTTCGACTCGGGCGCCATGCAGTTTTCGTAGTAGCCCTCGTTCTCGTCGGTATACAGCTCGAGCTCGAGCCCGGAGACGAGGTAGTAGTCGCGCTCCGGGCTTTCGCCGAGCACCTGCAGCGGCGGCAGGTTGCCGCGGTCGGGCACGACCCCGACGGCAGCCCAGGCCTCGTCGGCCCAGCGGTGTTCAACCTTGCGGCGCTGCATGATGACCGCGATCGGCATGCTGGACATTTTCATCAGTTTTTCGTCTCTTTCGCGTTGCCCTTGTCGACCGCCGGCGAGGCGCCGGCCTTGACCGACCCGGTCGGCCTGTTCTTGACGTCCGTGCTCGGCGCGGCCGTGCCGAGCTTTTCGCTCTTGATCGGCACGTTGGCCGACTGCAGCGCCTGCGGACTGCGCGGCGCGGCGCCGCCGCCGGGAGCGGCCGCTGCATTGCCGGCCGGCGTGCCCGTGATGGTATTGGCGGAGACGCCGGTGGCGCGCGGCGCCACACCCGGCATGGGCGTGCCGGTGACGGCCACGCCGGTGGTCTGCACGGCCGCCGGCACCGCGCCCGAGGCCGGCACGACCGGCGCGGCGTTGGCCGCGTTCGGCGCCGGGCTGCCGGCCACCGGGG